>CAUZJF010000023.1:0-15035 GCA_963579975.1 Dehalococcoidia bacterium | reverse complement strand
CAAGTTCCATCCGCCCCTCTCGGACCGGTACACCGACCGCACTCAACTTATCGGCATCGACAACCGAGTGCTGGTCAAAGTCCGCACGGACAATGGCCTGGTTGGCTACGGAGACGAACGCGTGCGGGCCGATTGGACTCCGCCCGACGACTCTTTCGTCGACTCTCTCATCGGGCGGAACCCCTTCGATTTCGTCAACAACACCTTCCCGACCGCCCTCGGTGGCGCGCTGTACGACGTCATGGGGAAGCACGTCGAAGTGCCCGCTTACAGGCTGATGGGACAGAAGGTGCGGGACGCCGTCACGGTCGCGGCTTGGACGCGGCCGTCTCCACCTGAAGTCTTTCGCGATGAGCTCGTACGGGCCATCGGCCAGGGATATACGGTCTTCAAGATGCACACCAGCGCGACTCACGACGTGATGGAGCAGACTCGACTGGCCGAGGAGGTCGCGCCTGAGGGGTTCAAAATTCACTACGATTTCAACGGGAGCCGCACCCTGGGCGCCCTGCTGCCAATCATCGCGGAGCTTGAGAAACACCCCGTCGTCGGCTTCATCGAAGACCCTTTGAAGAGTGACGATCTCGACGGCTGGCGGCGCCTGCGCGAGAAGACCACGATCCCCATCGTCCTGCACAGGCCGCGGTTGGGCGGCATGCAAGAAATCATGCAGGGTATGGCCGACATTTACATGCTTGGCGACGGGCTTCCAACCTGCAGCATCGGCGACTCCCTGGCAAGGGGCATAGCCTGTGGCAAGGCCAATGTCCAGACCATCGTGCAGCTCACTGGAGGCACGCTTGCCAAGGCCCTGGCACTGCACATCGCCGCCGTGCTGCCGACCATGACAGGTCACTTGATCGCACTTGACGACCAGTACGAAGAAGACATCACGACCGAGCGGATACCCGTGATAGAGGGCTTCTCACCGGTCCCAGAGGGCCCCGGCCTCGGGTTTGACGTGGACGAAGAGGCGGTCGCGAAGTTCGCGTCCAACGCGCCCGTCGAAGCGCCAAGATACGTCGGCGTGCTGCACCTGCCGGATGGTCACAAGGTCTACTCTGTCGGCTCTCCGGCAGTCACCAGGCTGACGGGCACGGAGGAAGGTGTAATCCGCGGGCTTAAGACTGAGTCCTGGGAAGACGACGGCACGCCCGGGTTCGAGGAGGTCTTCGATCGAGCGCAGCGCGAAGGCTCGTTCTTCGACGATGGCGCGCACGGAACGGCGTGATGGGCGATTACGTCGCTTACCAGAACGGCGACTGGATACGTCTCGACGAGCTGCGGATCGACGCCCTCGACCGTGGCTTTTTCATCGGCGATACCATCTACGAGGTCGAGCGCACCTTCAATGGCAAGAGCTTCCGCATGAAGGAGCACGTCGATCGTCTCTACCGCTCTCTGAAGTACGCGCGCATCGAGCCGGGCCTTTCCGTCGACGAGTTTGCCGACGTGAGCGAAGAGGCCATCAGCCGGAACCGGCATATGCTATCGGAAGCGGGCGAGTTCAACATACACCAGTTCGTCACACGGGGCCCAGGACGCCACGCGTGGATGGCCGACACGCCCACCGTTGGGATCCGTGTGAACCCGGTCGACTTCCATAACTTTTACCGCGCCTACGACGAAGGGATGAGAGCGGTTATCACCCGGACGCGGAGCTACTCGCCGGAAGCCCTCGATCCGAAGATCAAGCACTACAGCAGGATGAACTTCAGCCTCGCAGAGCTGGAGGCCCACGACGTCGATCCAGGGGCCATGCCGATCCTGAGGGACGAGCGGGGAAGCATAACCGAAGGCTCCGGCTACAACGCGTTCATAGTTACGGATGGCGTTATCCGTTCTCCGGCCGACCGGAGCATCCTCCAGGGCGTATCGCGGCAGATGGTCTACGAGCTGGCCCAGCAGCTTCACATTCCCGTGGCCGAAGAAGACCTCGAGCCGTACGACGTGTACACAGCCGACGAGGTGTTCTTCTCGACGACGCCATGGTGTTTGGTCCCGGTGACCAGCGTGGACCGCCGGCAGGTCGGCGACGGCAAGCCCGGCGAGATCACGAACCGCCTGCTCGCAGCCTGGGGCGAGATGGTCGGCGTCGACATTGCCGGCCAGGCTGCGCGAATCGGATCGAGATAGCAGCATTGGTAGAGGCGCATGGCACGCGCCCGCGAGTTCGCTTGTCGAAGCCAAACCTGACAGGACTGGCGCAGACGGTTCTGGGGCCCGTGAAGCCCCAGGGCCTCGGTTACGCGACAACCCACGAGCACCTGCTCATCGACCTGACGTGCCTCTTCCGGGAGCCGTCCGAGGCTAGTAGCCGGCGCAAATCTGCTGCGCCCGTGGAACTCCAAGCATATGGCTGGACCAGCTACGATGCCTTCAGAAGCCGCGACAACCTTGAGCTGCTCGATGAGGACGTCGCTGTTTCCGAAGCGATGCTCTACAAGATGGCCGGCGGGCAGACGATCGTGGACGTTACCTCAATCGGCATCGGCCGCGACCCGAAGGCGCTGGCCCGCATCGCCCGCGCCACCGGGCTGCACGTGATCATGGGCTCCGGATATTACGTCGCCGCCGCTCACCCTCCGAGCCTGGCAGGCAGGACAGAGTCAAATGTCGCACAAGAGATTGTGGACGACATTCAAGTGGGTGTCGGAGACACGGGGGTCAAAGCGGGAGTTATCGGAGAGCTGGGTTGCTCATGGCCTTTGACCCGAGACGAGCGAAAGGTCTTGAACGCCGCAGCCTCGGCGCAGCGGGAGACCGGAGCGCCGGTGTTGGTACATCCGGGCCGCGACCCGAAATCGCCCTTTGAGATACTGGACGTCCTGGCCGGGGCGGGCGCTGACCTGGCGCGAGTCGTGATGTGCCACCTCGATCGCACGTTCCGACAGGTTGAAGACGTGCTCGAACTCGCCGCTACAGGCTGCTACCTCGAGTACGACGGTTTCGGCTGGGAGACGTCGCACTACCCCCTATCGACCATGGACACACCAAACGACGCCCAGCGCATCGTCTTCATCAAGCGCCTCATCGACGAGGGGTACGGCTCCCGGATCGTAATCGCCCAGGACATCTGCACGAAACACCGCACGGTTAAGTATGGCGGACTCGGGTACGCGCATATCCTCGAAAACGTCGTACCTCGTACGCACGAAGCCGGAATCTCCGAGGACGCGGTCAAGAAGCTGCTCGTGCAGAATCCGGCGCGGCTTCTGGCGTTCGTCTGAGGCGACGGCGCGTCAGAAAAGGGGATATGACATTGTCGAACACGACCTATCGCGTCGGAATCATTGGAGGCGGTCGCCAGGGCACCCACCACGCTCGTGGCTACGCGATCCATTCGAGGACCGAGGTCGTCGCCGTGGCCGACACCGACCAGGAGAACCTAGACTTGTTCCGCGAGCGGTTCGGAGTACCAGGATACAGCGACTACGGCGAGATGCTGGCCAAAGAGCGCATCGAGATCTCGGCGCCGGTGCTTCCGGTGCGCGCCAACGCTGGAGCGGTGGTCGCGTCCGCGCAGGCGGGTGTGAAGGCGATCTCCTGTGAGAAGCCGCTGACCGCTAGCCTCGAAGACGCCGACCGGACGGTCGAAGAGTGCCGCACGAAGGGCATCTTCTTCGCGGCGGGCCTGGTCGCGAGAAACTACCCCGAGTACTGGAAGGCGCGCGAGCTGATAGAGGCGGGTGGGATCGGGGAGGTCCAGAGTATCAACGTCTACGACACGAACGGTCAGGGAGGGTGCCACGGGATCAATCTGGCGCTCCACTTCGCCGGCGACCCGGAAGCCGATTGGGTGACAGGCTGGGTCGAGGGAGACCCATTCAGCGATTACGAGGAGGGACATGAGGAGGGGACGGAAGGGTTCGGCGGTATCGGCGGATACGTTCGCTTCGATAACGGCATCGAGGTCTTTGGCCATGTCAAAGAGGCCGTGAAGAAGGCGACAGGCGGCCGTTTCGAAGTCGTCGGCGCCGGCGGAGTCCTGTATGATGACAGTTTGGGACTCCACCTCCTCAAAGAGGTTCGCACGGACGGGACCCAGAAGCTGGGCGACCTCGAAGAAGGCGAAGGGATTTTCCCGTCCCGGAGTCTGGGAGGCAAGGTTACCTACGATGAGGAGGGATGGCGCGTCCCGACGCCAGGCATGAGGGCGACCGTCGATGCCATCGTGGAATCCCTGGACACCGGAACGCCTCTCAAGCTCAGCACCGGTGAAGACCTACGGAAAGCCCTGGAGATTTGCGTCGCACTCAGGGAGTCGGCGCGCGTGGGGCACGCCCCGGTCAAGCTCCCTCTCGAAGACCGCGGCCTGAAGATGTATCCTGTCAACGCTCGCTGGAACTACAAGAAAGAGGTCTACGGACGAGAGCGCTACATGCAGGATATGGCCACGTACACGAAATCCTAACCAAAAACACCTCTGTGTACTCTGTGGTGAAAAACGGGAGGACCAATTGAACAAGCCGCGACTGATCTACTACAACGACGCCCATCACTTTCACGGCAAGAGGATCGAACCGCCCGCGAGCATCCATATGCTCCAATGGCCCCTCGACGAGGTGGCGGGCACCGGTGCCGACTGTCTTGTCCTGGGCCTGGGCTACGGGGACGTCTTTTTTCACAACAGCAAGGTCGGGCGCGTAATCGGCCAGAAGAAGGATGTGTGGGAGAACTACATCGACTGGCGGATCATGCGCATGGCCGAGGAGAGCTTCAAAAAGGATACGGACCAGCTCCGGGAGGTCATCGAGCGCGGCAAACAGCTGGGCGTATCGGTCTTCCCGAGCTTGAAGCTCCAGGACAACTCGAACCAGTATGGCGAACGGTGCGGATCGCTGAAGTGGGACCGGGGCAAGGAGGTCTGCATCGACGAGGAGGGCCGTGCCGAGTGGTATTACGACTTCGCTAATGAAACAGTCCGGCAGTACAAGCTCGATCTCCTGAGAGAGGTCCTTTTCGATTACCGGCCCGACGGCATAGAGCTCGACTTCATGTTCGGGAGCGACTACTTCAAGAAGGCCGACGTCGAAAAGAACACCCCCGTCATGACCCGCTTCATGGCCCAGGTCCGCGAGCTGGCGAACGAAGCTGGGGAGCGGCAGGGTAGGGAGATTCCGATAATGGCCCGAGTCCCCCTCAAGCGCGAAGAATGCCTCGCCATGGGATTGGACGTCGAAGCGGTGTTCCAGGAGGGCAGCCTGGATTTCGTCGTGGGCCAGGACGGGAACGTCGTCATCGACACGGGGATCCAGGCGAAGTGGCTCCCTGACGCCGCGAACCCGGCCGGTGGCGCGGCCTACTACCGGCCGCCGCGGAGGGTTTACGACGACCGCGTCGGCGTCCCAAGCATCGAGATGTTCCGCGCGCTCGGCAAGACCCTGGAGTGGCAGGGGTATTCCGGCCAGTACAACGGGTACTTCCTCTGGCCCTTCGCGGAGAGGGAATACCAGATCCTCCGTGAGCTCGGCTACCCGGAGGTCTACAATAGGTACACCAAGCGGTACATGCTCTCCCCGCGAGAGGGAGTCCTTGGGGAGCCCACCACGACACCGGAGCGTCAGCTTCCTGTCGAGCTCGAGGAGGGCCAGACGGCGTCGATCAAGATCTGGGTTGCAGACGACGTCGACGGCGCCCGGGCCGACGGCGAGATGCGCAAGCCGGTGCTCACCGTCCGCTACTCCTACTACTGCATCGAGGACGAGATCGAGACCCGCTTCAATGGCAGGGTCCTCTCGGCAGAGGACGCTGAAATCAACGACGAACGCGGTCTGGAGATAAAGACGATCCTGCGCGGCGGCATGGATCTCCAGGCGCCGCTGGGAATGTCAGCCCACTGGTTCCGCTACAAGCTCGAAATCAGCGACGTGAAACGCGGCGAGAACCTCCTGGAAATAGAGACCAAGAAGCAGGCGCCGAAGGCCGATTTCGCCCGGAGCGTGAACGGAGTCGAGATACTGATGCGTTACAAGGACTACGTCCGCCCCGAGGGCTTCGACGTGGAGCGGGTCAACCCGATGTCCGGTTAGAGGTTATTCAAGATGCGTCTTGGTGTCCTGTCTGACATACACGGCAACTCGATTGCGCTCGACGCCGTCCTAGCGGACGCGGAGTCGTTAGGCGTCGACCGCTACCTGGTCCTTGGCGACCACGTAGCTATCGGAGTGGACCCGGTAGCCGTGCTCGAGCGCCTGGCCGGACTTAACGACGTGACGTTCGTGCGCGGCAACACGGACAGATACGTCGTCACCGGCGAGGGGCCGTTAAGCCTGGACGACGCGCAGACCAATCCAGCGTTAGTTGAAACATATGCCGAGGTAACGGCATCGTTTGCCTGGACCCGTGGGTACGTCAGTGCCCACGGGTGGTTCGACTGGCTCGCCGAGCTTCCGCTGGAGCAGCGGCATACCCTCCCAGACGGCACGCGATTGCTGGCTGCCCACGCGTCACCGGGCCGTGACGATGGCAGCGGTTTTCACCCCGGCCTGCGCAACGATGAGATGGAAGCGCTGATTACCGTGTCCGACGTCGACCTGGTGTGCGGAGGTCACTCGCACCAACCCGTCGACCGCCGCCTGCAGGCGGCTCATGTCGTTAACCCGGGCAGTGTAAGCAACCCCTTCGGGCCCGACCTCCGCGCCAGCTACGCGGTCATCGACGCGACGGAGCAGAACTACCAGGTTTTCCACCGCCGTATCGAGTACGACCACGGTGCAGTAATTGATGCCGTCAAGCAGAGTCACCACCCGGGCGCCGAACTCATCATCGGCTTCCAGCGCGGCGAGCACATGGCCGTGGAGCCTCATCCCGAGAATCATCCGGTCACTCTGGAGCCACAGAGTCGCTAGAGGTGGGAACCGATACAACGAGCTCACACATTTTGCGGCCTCGCGGCGTGCATGATTGCGAAAACTCCAACGTCTATTGCCAGATTCAAAGCAGCAAAGCAATCACGGAGGAGCGGGTCTAAGCCCCGCCCGAATCCGGAATATGATGCATGCCTGCCACAGGAGCCCACGCTACAACTAAGGTTTTGATCGACGCCGATCCTGGCACCGACGACGCCCTGGCATTGATGATGGCGTTCAACTCGCCGAGCTTGGTCGTCCAAGGGATCACGACTGTCGGTGGCAACGCAACCCTGGCGCATACGACGCGGAACGCGCTCCGCCTTGTGGAGTACCTCGGGTTTTCGGACGATCAGAGCTCCGGCGTGCCGGTGGCGAAAGGCGCGGCGCGGCCCCTCCAAGGCAGCTTCCACTACGGCTACTACTTTCACGGCCCAGCGGGGTTGGGCCTACGTCTTCCGGCACCCCGGACCCGTCCACATTCCGCACCCGCCGACCGATTCATCGTTGATATGGTCTCGGCGTCCCCGGGCGAGCTCACAGTGGTCGCGCTGGGCCCTCTGACCAACATCGCCGGTGCGCTGGCTCTGGAGCCGAAGGTAGCTGGTTGGATCCGCGAGATCGTGGTCATGGGTGGCGCCGCAGAGGTGCCCGGCAATGTGACACCTCACGCCGAGTTCAACATCTACAACGACCCAGAGGCCGCGGCAATCGTGCTATCGTCGGGAGCGCCGGTAACGATGGTCGGTCTCGACGTGTGCAACCAGACCGTCGTTGCAAGAGACGACCTGCCCTGGGTGCCCGGCACCTCGAACACGGCGGAATTTGCCAACACGATCCTCGGCAACTGGTTCAGGCGGCAGGTCGACCGAGACGCGTACAACTTATGCGACCCGCTGGCTCTCGTTGCTGCTCTCGATCCAGGCCTGCTGACATACTGGTTTGCACACGTGTCGGTTGAGCTCGAAGACATCGACCACAGGGGCAAGACCACGCCTCGATATGGTGCCGGTCCGGTACGGGTTGCCGTCGGTGTTGACGTCGCGGCATCTAGATCCTTGATGGTCGGTCTGCTTCAAAGCGACCGGTGCTAGAGGCAGACCTGTCCCCACCCGCGACGCATGGAACGGTAGCTCTCGAAGGACTTCAGTCTCGGCCGCATGCCTTTTAAACGGGATTTGCGTGCCATCATGCATAACAACTGTTGACGGCTCCGGCGTTAACAGCTAGGATATTGTGTTGTTGTTGACCAAAACACTCAACAAACCCTTGACAGGGAGAACCAGTGGCTACACCTAAAGTCATATCGAGGACCTCCACCGACCTCGGCAGCGACTACAAGTGGGGTTTCGTAACCGATATCGAGTCCGACATTGCGCCCAAAGGGCTCAACGAGGACGTCGTTAGGATGATCTCGGCCAAGAAGAAGGAGCCCGAATTTCTGCTGGAGTGGCGGCTCAAGGCCTATCGACACTGGCTGAAGCTGGACAACAAAGAGCCGCGGTGGGCCAAGGTCTCCTTCCCGCCCATCGACTACCAGGACATCCACTACTACGCGGCCCCGGTTGAGAAGGCCGACGGCCCAAAGAGCCTCGACGAAGTGGACCCCGACCTTATCGAGGCGTTCGACAAGCTCGGCATCCCCATCGGAGAGCAGAAGAAGATGACCGGCGTGGCCGTTGACGCCATCTTCGATAGCGTCTCCGTCGCAACGACCTACCAGTCGACGCTGGAGGACGCGGGCGTAATCTTTTGCTCGGTGAGCGAGGCGGTCCAGCGCCACCCCGAGATCGTCGAGAGGTACCTTGGCTCGGTAGTGCCATACAGCGACAATTTCTATGCCACGCTGAACTCGGCGGTCTTCAGCGATGGCTCTTTCGTCTACGTCCCCAAGGGCGTCCGGTGCCCGATCGAACTGATGACCTACTTCCGCATCAACGCCGAGGAGACGGGCCAGTTCGAGCGGACGCTGATCATCGCCGACGAAGGGTCCTACGTAAGCTACCTGGAGGGGTGCACGGCTCCGATGAGGAAATCGCACCAGCTCCACGCCGCGGTGGTCGAGCTGGTAGCACTGGACGACGCCGAGATCAAGTATTCGACGCTCCAGAACTGGTACCCGGGCGATAAGGAAGGCAGAGGCGGGGTCTACAATTTTGTAACGAAACGAGGCATAGCCCAGGGCCGGAACTCCAAGATCTCGTGGACACAAGTCGAGACGGGCTCGGCGATTACGTGGAAATACCCCAGCGTCATCCTGCAAGGAGATAACTCGACGGGCGAATTCTACTCCGTCGCGCTGGTCAACAACCACCAGCAGGCCGACACTGGCACCAAAATGACGCACATCGGAAAAAACACCAAGAGCACCATCGTCGCAAAAGGGATCTCTGCCGGACAGGGCCAGAGCACCTACCGGGGCCTGGTCCAGATCAATCCTTCGGCGGCCAACGCCACCAATTTCACGCAGTGCGACTCGCTGCTCGTTGGCGACAAGTGTGGGGCCCATACGGTCCCGTACATCGACGTCCGCAACCCAACGGCACGAATGGAGCACGAGGCCTCGACGTCGAAGGTAAGTGATGACCAGCTTTTCTACGCGATGCAGCGCGGCATCTCGGAAGAAGAAGCCCACTACATGATCATCAACGGCTTCTGCCGGGGAATCTTCCAGGAGCTGCCCTTCGAGTTCGCAATGGAGGCCCAGCAGCTGCTCAGGGTAAGCCTCGAAGGCGCGGTTGGCTAAGCCCGGTCTGGAAAGCGGTACAAAGAACCAACATGAACAGCAAGACACCTATGCTTGAGATACGCGACCTTCACGTCTCGGTGAACGCCACCGAGGTGCTGAGAGGCATAGATCTGACGGTGAAAGCCGGCGAGGTGCACGCGGTGATGGGGCCGAACGGCAGCGGCAAGAGTACCCTGGCAAACACCATCGTCGGCCGGCCGGGGTACGAGGTCACCAGCGGCCAAATAGTATTCGAGGGCCAGGATCTCGCGCCGCTTACTCCCAACCAACGTGCAGTTGAAGGGATATTCCTGGCGTTCCAGTACCCGGTCGAGCTTCCAGGTGTCCGGAACCGTCAGTTCCTGAAGGCTGCGCTCGACGCGGGCCGCAAGCACCGTGGTGAGAAGGATCTCAACGCGCGGGAGTTCGACAAGCTGTTCAAGGAGAGTGTCGCCAGGGTCGGGATCGACCCTGACCTCGTCAAGCGTTCGGTCAATGAAGGCTTCTCGGGCGGCGAGAAGAAGCGTAGCGAGATGCTCCAACTCGCCATCCTCGACCCCAAGTTCGCCCTGCTCGACGAGACCGACTCCGGCCTCGACATCGACGCGCTGCGAACGGTCGCCGACGGTATGAACCAGCGGCGTAGCACCGACAAGGCCATGGTCCTCGTTACGCACTACCAGCGCATTCTGAACTACGTCACGCCGGACTTCGTCCACGTACTCGTGGATGGCCGGATCGTGAGGTCCGGTGGCGAGGATCTGGCCGTCGAGCTGGAGGCCAAGGGGTACGACTGGGTGAAGGAGCCAGGGTCTAAGAAGGTGCAGGTTTAGGAGAGAGTAGTGATTTAGTTGCCAAAGATGCCCCCTCCTCAGTCCTCCCCCAGTGGGGGGGGGTATCGAACCCCTTCCTCCGTCGGGGGAAGGTTGGGAAGGGGGAGCGCCTTCCCAACGAACGCAACAATGACACAAATGCTTACGACATACGACAAATACGTAGCCGACCACCGCGTTTTCGAAGCGGGGCTGAATGGCGTGCAGCCGGATTGGCTTCGCGAGCTGCGCCAACGAGGGCTCGCCGCCTTCGAGACTGTGAAATTTCCCACGGCCAGCCGTGGCAACGAGCGCTGGAAGTACACGAACGTAAGACCGATCGCCAGTGGTACGTTCGCCTACCCCTTCGAGGTTAATGGAGCTGCCGCTTCGGACGCCGTGAAACAGGTCGCTCCCTGGGACGAGCGATGGGACCGGCTGGTTTTCGTTGACGGCCATTTCTCGGACGGCCAGTCGAGGGTCCATCCGTCATCGGATGGAGTGCGAGTTGAGAGGCTGGGTGAGGCGGCCGCCGCCGACAACGAGTCGGCGAGGGAACACCTCGGGCGATATGCCGGTGTAGACGACGACGGGTTCACGGCGGTCAACACGGCCTTCCTGCACGATGGAGCCTTCGTGCACGTGCCGGACGAAACCGAGCACGAGTCCGCGATCCATCTTGTCTTCGTCTCGACAGGCCGGACCGAGCCAACGGCGACCTACCCTAGGACGTTGATTCTGGTGGGGCGTCACAGCCGTTTGACCGTCGTGGAGAGCTACGTCGGCCTGTCTCAACGTTCTTACTTCACCGACGCAGTCGCCGAGATCGTGGTGGACGAAGGCGGCAGCCTGGACCACTACAGGTACCTGAGCGAGAGTCCCGAGGGATACCACATCGGTACGACCCGTGTTCGGCTAGGACGGGACAGCCGGTTCCGGTCGACGTCTTTCGCAAGAGGCGCGGCGCTCGCCAGAAACGACCTGCAGGTGGTACTCGACGCGCCCGGTGCGTCCTGCGATCTGAATGGGCTCTACCTGACGTCCGGTCGTCAGCACATCGACAACCACATAGACATCGACCACGCCATGCCGCACACGAGCAGCGAGCAGTACTTCAAAGGGATCCTGGCCGACCGCTCGCGGGCCGTATTCAGCGGGAGGGTGCTCGTGCGCCCCGGAGCTCAGAAGACGTACGCGCTCCAGGCCGACAAGAACCTGCTCCTGTCCGAGGGCGCCAGAGTAAACACCAAGCCGAGCCTTGAGATATTCGCCGACGACGTCCAGTGCTTCCACGGCGCAACGGTGGGCGCGGTGCCGGATGAGGCGCTGTTCTACATGCGGAGCCGCGGTATCGATGAGGAAACGGCGCGGGACCTGCTGATTCACGGTTTCGCCAGCGAGATCATAGAGCGCGTCGCTCTGGAGCCGCTGAGGGACTTCCTCGACAAGCTGTTCTCGCGTTCGGTACTAGAGGGGCACAAATCGCAGCGGCGCCCCGATGCCGCATCGGGGCGTGCGCCAGTTCCGACCAATCATGGATGAAAAAATGGACGACCTCGAAGAGCTATACCAAGAGCTGATAATGGACCACAATTGGAAGCCGCGTAACTTCCGGGCGATGGAAGACGCGACTAGGTCCGTCGACGGCTTCAACCCGTTCTGCGGGGACACGGTCACCTTGTACCTGAAGCTGGAAGGTCAGGTCGTGAGCGACGTTGCGTTCCAGGGGTTGGGCTGCGCAATTTCCAAGGCGTCGGCCTCTATGTTGACCGAGATCATCAAGGGCAAGACGACGGAAGAGGCCGAAGAGGTATTCGATCGGTTCCGCCAGATGCTGACCCGCGGACTCGGCGAGGACTTCGATGCAGAGGGGCTCGGCGATCTGGAGGTCCTTTCGGGCGTGTCCCAGTTCCCGACGAGGGTGAAGTGCGCCACGCTGTCCTGGCATGCGCTGCGTGGCGCGTTGCGTGGAGATAAGACGGTTTCGACCGAGTCGTCATACTAGGCGGAGCTGTCTGTGACGAATAGGGTGGAGGAGAGCGATGCACATTCCGATTCAGGTTGACTACGGAGTTAGAGCTCTGGTCGATCTCGCGGAGCACGAGCGGGAAGGGAAGGTCCGAGCGGCCGAGATCGCCCGACGGCAGGGTATCCCTGAGCCCTACCTCGAGCGTTTACTGCATACTCTTCGCAAACACGGTTTTACCGGCAGCCAGCGCGGTCCGTCTGGAGGTCACTCTCTGGCCAAGAAGCCTTCCGAAATAACGATGGCTATGGTGCTCGACCATCTTGGTGGCACGCAGAGCTTGATTGGTTGCCTGGACGACGCGGCACGCTGCGACCAGTTTGGGGCGTGCGGGCAGCGTGATGTTTGGCGGGAGGTCGAGTCGGCGATACACAGCGTCCTCGACGGCACTACGATCGCCGATCTCGTGGAGCGAATCAGCACACGACGGCGCGGTGGGGCCGGGCAGATGGTAGTGAGCGCCTGAATCGGCCGAACCAACCAAGGGCGAGGTGGCAGATCGAATAATGGCTTTTACGCGAGTTGGCAGATTGGCGGAAGTGGCGCCGGGCGCCGTGACGGTGTACGAGGTCGGTGACCGCGAAATAGCGGTGTGCAACGTCGATGGGACTCTTTACGCCATCGACAACCTGTGCACGCACGACGGCGGCTCGTTGGACCAGGGTGAGCTGGAGGGATGCGAGGTCGAGTGTCCGAGGCACGGCGCGCGGTTCGACGTTCGGACGGGCGAGGTCACCGAAGCGCCGGCGGTGCTTCCGGTCGATACCTTTCCGGTCCGGCTGGACGGAGATGAGATAGAAGTCGACGCGTGACGTCAGAGGAATCACCGAACATGCAAATCCAAACCGCCGAGGGCGAATCTGCGATAGCGTTGGACGTCGACAAGATCAGGGCCGACTTCCCGATCCTGTCTCGGCAGGTCTACGGTAAGCCTCTGGTCTACCTCGACAACGCCGCGACTTCTCAGAAGCCTCGTAGCGTCATCGAGACGTTGACGGACTACTATGAGAACTACAACTCCAACGTGCACCGGGGCGTCCATGCCTTGAGCATGGAAGCGACCGACCGCTTCGAGGACGCCCGACAAAAGGTGGCGAGTTTCATCGGCTCCGGCTCCTCCGAGTCGATCGTATGGACCCGCAATGCCACCGAGGCAATCAATCTGGTCGCCAACACGTGGGCCCGACAAAACGTCCGGCCCGGCGATGAGATCGTCGTCACCCAGATGGAGCACCACAGCAACCTCGTTCCGTGGCAACGAGTGGCCCGAGAGAAAGACGCGAAGCTGAAGGTCCTGCCTTTGACGGACGAAGGCACCATCGACATGGACGACTTCGAGGAGGCCATCGGCCCTCGGACCCGGCTACTGGCGGTGGCGCACATGTCGAACTCGCTGGGCACTATCAACCCGGTGAAGGAGTTCGCGCAGCGCGCCCATGCGGTCGGCGCCACCGTGCTCGTCGACGGCGCGCAGAGTGTCCCGCATCTACCCGTCGACGTAAAAGACCTGGACTGCGACTTCCTCGCCTTCTCGGGGCATAAGATGATGGGGCCGACCGGCATCGGCGTGCTGTATGCGAAAAGAGACATCCTCGATGAGATGGAACCCTTCCTCGTCGGCGGTGAGATGGTCCTGGAGGTCTGGAACGACCGCGCGACGTGGAACGATCTTCCCATGCGGTTCGAGGCCGGGACCCCGGACATAGCCGACGCCATCGCCTTGGGCGCGGCCGTCGACTATCTGAACGGTCTCGGGATGGAGAATGTCCGCGAACATGAGGTTCAGCTTACCCAGTATGCGCTGAACGCTTTCAAGGACCTCGAAGAGGACTTGGATCTTTACGGGCCCAGAGACGTAGCGCTCAGGGGCGGGATATTGTCGTTCCACTCCTCCGAGCTGCACGCCCACGACCTGGGCACCTTCCTCGACCGCCAGGGGATCGCCATCCGCACCGGCCACCACTGCACGATGCCGCTCATGCGGACACTCGATGTCGCGGCCACGGCCCGCGCCAGCTTCTACGTCTACAATACCGAGTCTGAAGTGGACGTTCTGGTTGACGCGCTGAAGCAGGCGCTGACATACTTTGCATATGGAGAACAACGAGCTCGGTAACCTGTACCGCGACGCTATCCTCGACCACTGCCGCAACCCCCGCAACCACGATCCTCTCCAGGACCCCGACTCAACCGGCCGCAGCGTAAACCCCTTCTGCGGCGACGAGGTCGAAATCCAGTTATCGATGGACGGCGGCCGCGTGACCGGAGTGGGCGTCCAGGCCGTCGGGTGTTCCATCAATCAGGCTTCGTCGTCGATGATGGCGGAAGTGCTGGACGGCAAGGGCGCCGAAGAAGCAGCGGCGATGGCCGAGGACTTCCGGAGGATGATGCTGGAAGGCGGCGACGAGAGGGAACTCAATGGATTGGGCAGTCTAGAAGCCCTCAACGGCGTCCGCGAGTTCCCCGTGCGCATCAAGTGCGCACTCCTCCCATGGTCCGCGCTGAAAGATGCCCTGGACTAGCGAAAGCACCGGTCCCCGTCCTTTGGGCCGGCGCCGCGTGTAGCGTTATCGATCCGCTTCTTCTCCGCTACTATCCCGTGGCTCCACCGTTGTAAT
>CAUZJF010000022.1:0-15072 GCA_963579975.1 Dehalococcoidia bacterium | reverse complement strand
TCAGCACCTCGTCGGGCCGCCCTTCGAACCCCACCTTACCGTCGCGCAACATCACCAACCGGGTGCAGTAGCGGGCCGCCATCGTAAGGTCGTGCATCGCGATCACGACCGCTCCGGTACGCCTGCTATGAAGGTCGCGGACCAGGTCCATCACTTTAATCTGGTGGGAAAGGTCCAGGCTCGCGGTGGGCTCGTCGAGGAGGAGCAGAGGAGCCTCCTGGGCCAGAGCCATAGCTATGACGGTGCGCTGGCGTTCCCCACCCGATAGGGTACCCGCCACCCGGTGCGCCAGGTCAGCCGTCTCGGTGGCGGCCATCGCGCGATCGGCCGCCTCGTAGTCCTTGGGGCCCTCCCATTGCAGCAGCTTCAGGTGTGCGTTCCGGCCCATCAGAACCAGGTCGCTGACAGTGTATCCGGTAGGCACCGGCGGGTTCTGAGGCACCACGGCTACCCTGTGGGCACGCTCCCGTGGGCTGACTTCGGAGACGTTCTGGCCCGCGATACGAATGCGCCCATTCAACGGTTTGAGGGCGCCGCTAATCAGGCGCAACAGCGTCGTCTTTCCGCACCCATTGGGCCCTACGACGCCTACCATCTCCCCATCGCGGACATCAAGGTCGACTCCGGCCAGGACCTGCTCATCGCCGTATGCGAACTCTACGCCCTGAACCTGTAGCACCTAATACCCCAACGCCGTATTAGCCGAGAGAACGTGGACCGTCGCCGTCATCGTGTGGAGACGCCCCGGCGGAGCCGTCTCTACGTGTTTCGAAGGCATCCGTGCTTTCCAAGGGTACCCAACGCACTGGACATGGGTAGTTCCCATTCGCCCGATTCCCGCTCTAGACTCCAAGAGACAGCACCGTCAGGCCGGGCCGAAGAGCGTTCCGATCACCGGCGCAGGCACTATGAACATGCCTATGAACCAGCCCGGCCCCGCCGCGAGCACCGCGCCCAGCCAATCAATGTCTTGCACTTCGTGGAGTGCGACCACTCCTGCAACGAGTATCCACAGAAGCCCGACTGCGGAGAGGTAATCCCCCAGGACCGGCACCTCGAGCAGCATCAGCAACACGCCTGGGCCGTACACGATTCCAATGGCCCTGAGCACCTTCCTGAAGCCTGCGCCTCCGCTGAGGAACCGGCTCCCTACCATGTATGCCACCACCGACCACACGATCCAGCCCACCAGGGTGGTTATGATGAACACCCACATCCAGACGAGCCTCTCCTCGACCTGACCGAGGGTCACGTCCTCAGGGGTTTCGATCAGGGCGCCGGTGAGGCCGAGGCCCAGCGACAGGCCCGCCAGGATGACAATTCCCGTAGCGTGGAGAATAGCCATCGGGTCGTCGCCCGCCTGGTTGTATATTCCCCGGGTCAGTAGCGCGGCTCTGAGGGCGCGCACGAACATTCGGAACACGTCGCTGCCTCGGCAATCTGAAAATCTAGCCGATTGTAGCCTAAGGGTAGCGAAAGTCAACGTTCGTCGCGATGGAGCTGGGCGGCATCGAAGCGGTAAAAAGGGCCGTCGCGGCCGAAATTGGCCTGGGGATCGTGTCGAAGTTCGGTGCCACTCCCAACGTCATCGGGAGGGTTCATCGGGACGCTGCCGGCGCGCGGATGGATGTGCGAGGGGCCTCTGAGGGTATTTTTACCGCAAGGATAAGCGTCTCCTCACAGCACGGCGAAAGTTCTTGAGGTTCCTGCGTGAAGAGCAGCTGCTTCTGCCGATACCCGATTCTCAACAAGTGGCCGGGGTCCCGCACCGCTAGGTTTTCTGCTGGGTCTGGCTCTGAATCACGATCTGAGTACCGGCGGAAGACGCGCTGGTGTCCAGCGTCTTGCCGGCAAACGCCTCCACGATGTCCGGTCCGATGTACAGGACTTCGGCCCGGGCATGTTCGACGACTGCGTCGTCGGGGTACTTGGCATCTACCGCCACCACGACGGCGCCATCGGGGCCGAGCGACAATCGAAGGGCGTCGCCCGGTCCATGCGGCAGACCATCGAGCACGTGTTTGAGGGCTTCCGCGGCCCGGTCGGTTACGTACGCCTGGTGAGTTGATCGCACAGGGGCACAAAAACGCGACGATCGCGCAACGACTGAACCTCACCGGCAAGTCCGTTGAGACCTACATCAACGCGATATACCAGAGACTCCAGCTATCGAACGAGCCCGATACCCACACTCGCGTCAAGGCGACGCTGCTTTACCTGCAGGACACCGAGTCCAGGGAGTAGACGACTCCAAAGTCCCCTTTCGCCTGCGAGAGAAGGTTAGTTTCCACCTTAAGCTGGCCGAAGTAACGAGGGGGTCTCCCCTGGTGGGTGAAGGTCGAATGTACGCCGAGTCCTGATACCTGCTCTATAATTCTTCGCAAGTGCCGCCGGTGCAAGTAACATGTTCGCGCCTGTAGGGCACCCGAACAAGTAGCTTGACCGCGCCCTTTCACCCTGAGTAACATCGGTCTTGGTCACAGTTAGCCGTAGGCTACCCCGGACCGCTTGAAATGGGGAATACCCGGTATTGGTCTGCATTCCCTGTATTCATATCCCGTAAGGGGCAACGGAAGTATGTTTGACCGAAGGTATAGGAGGCAGACTCATGTTGGGGTTAACGGTCGTGCAAATCGGTTCTACGTGGCCATGGCGGGCGGTCTTGTTGAAGCTCGCGATCGTGTCTGCCGCAGCGGTTGTGGTCTCTTGCGGTGGAGCGGACGACGGCGATAGCGACAGCGCTGAGTCCACCGCCTCACGGGAAGCTGCGGCCGCGGCTGCTGCCGATACTAAAGCAGATGAGGCCGCCAGAGCCGCCGTCGACGCGAAATCCGTAGCCGACGTAGAGGCCCAGGCTGCCGCCGATGCCAAAACGATAGCTGACGCAGAGGCCCAGGCTGCCGCCGATGCCAAAACGATAGCCGACGTAGAGGCCCAGGCTGCCGCCGATGCTAAAACGATAGCCGACGTAGAGGCCCAGGCTGCCGCCGATGCCGCGGCGACGGCAAGGACCTCCGAAGAAAAAGCTGCCGCTGATGCTAAAGCGAAAGTTGCGGCTGAGGCGGCACGGGTTGCCGAGATTCGACAACAAGAGGCTGATGCTGCCAAAGAGGAGGCCAGGACAAGAGAAGAAGCCGCCGCCAAAGCGTCTGAAGATGAGGAGGCCGCAAGAAAAAAAGCGGAGGAGACCGAGCTCCAGCGTCTCGCGGCTGAACAAGAAGCAAAGAAAACACAATTCCTGGCTTCCCTTGGGGAAGGCATAGCAGTCTACGCCGGGGCTGGACGGGGTATTTTCTCAGGCGATGGCGGCCCTGCCGTCGACGCCAACTTGGAGAAGCCGTTCGGCATCGCGCTGGACTCCCAAAACAACCTCTTCATCGCAACAGGCCATCGTGTCCGTCGCGTGGAAGCAGCCACGGGTATCATCACTACCGTTGCAGGCACCGGAAGCGCGGGCTACACCGGAGACGGAGGTCCCGCTACCGAGGCGAAGCTCAAATCGCCGGAGGGGCTGGCTATCGACGGAGCCGGGAACCTGTACATCACTACCCTTCAGCGCGTTCGCAAGGTAGACGCCGAGACCGGCGTCATCACCACCGTGGCCGGGGGTGGCATCCCCGCGATAGTGAAACTGGTAAAGTACCCGGGCGAAGACATCCAGGCCACCGACTCTTGGATGTCATTCCCTACAGATGTGGCGGTCGACATTCACGGCAACATCTACTTTACCGCCAACAACCGCGTCCGCAAAGTGGACGCCGAGACCGGAATCGTAGCGACGCTGGCGGGGTGGGGCACGAATGACCTCTCGGGAGACGGCGGTCCGGCGTCAGAAGCCGGCATCGCGGACCCCCAAGGGGTCGACGTCGACGATCAGGGCAACGTCTACTTCGCCGATAGCTATAACCAGCGCATACGTAGGATAGATGGCGCTACCGGAATTATCACCACGCTGGCCGGTATCGGAAAGTTCGCCCCGGCGACTCACCCGGATCCCACGTACGTGATCCAGCCTACGGGACAGGGTTTCTCAGGCGACGGTGGGCCTGCCGACAGCGCCATGCTCGCTACACCGACCGGTGTGGCCGTAGGACCTGACGGAAGCCTCTACGTCGCGGACACCGACAACGACCGCATCCGCAAGATAGACCTCACCACCGGCATTATCACCACTCTGGCGGACGGTGGCGCTAAGGTCAGCGGGCTGATACAGAGCGCCTCCCGGGCCGGAAACACCGTTGATGTTAGTTTCGAGTATTTTGGCCCCCCGGTTGCCATAGCGGTAACAGAAGACGGCATCATCTTCTTATCCGACCCCACGCATAACAGGATCGTCAGCATCGTGCCGTAAAACCTAGGGCTGCGCCGGATCGTGGGTACGTGGCAGGAACGGGTTGTCTGCCGGCTCCTTGCCACCGTAGAACCACGTTAGCGGAAGCACCTTGAGCCTCTGGTTGAACCCGCCCGGTTTTGCCCTGCTGTGAACCAGCTCGGCTTTCTCCGGATGCTCCTCGTAGTAAGAGTATGTGTACGCCACCAAGACCCGGTCCTTCATCACGAGTACCGAGGGATAGGACCACCTACCGTGGAAATCGACGGTCTCGATGTACTCGCCCTCCCGCTCCAGGGCCGGCACTCCGGGTGGCAAATACTGCTCGGCCGGCCGGTTGGCCCGGAAGGGGCCCGGCTCTACCCGCGTCTCCTCGTGCATCGACTCGATGTTCTGGAAGAATTCCCAGACACTGCCCCCGTTTCTGCTGATCGCCGAGGATAACCGGGTCCGGTTGAAGCCGCGCTTCACGTCTTCTTCGTTCTCCTGGTTCCAGACCGTCAGCAGGTGCCCTGTCGATGGAATCGTCCGTATCTGGGCCGGAGTCGTCGTGGCGGCCAGCGACGTGCCCTGAGGTCGTGTCCAGGTCATGCCGTCGTCGTGCGACCAGGCCTGAAAGACCCGGCCCATCTTGGTACGGAAGAACATGAGGAGTTTGCCCGGCGACACCTCCGTGACCGTGGGCTCTCCGATCGGGCTGGCGAGGGCAGCGTAGTCGACCGTAATCACCAGCTCGCCATCCTCACTACGGCGCCACGTCCTGCCATCGTCGTCCGAGTAGACCACCCAGGAAAAGCCCATCCCACCGCCGCTCCAGAAGTGGGCAGACGTGGTCGTCCATTGCCCATTCAGGAGCTTCCCGGTCATGGGGGTTCGAGGGACGTCCGGCCCGGCCGTCTGGCCCATTCCGCCGTACAATGGAAGGACGATCCGCCCCGACGAAGTCCGCAGCATCACGTCCTGGTACGCGTAGGAGTTGCGACCGACTGAGGTCGCGCGTACAGGAGGCTCCCAGGTCTCTCCCCCGTCCTCGGAGCGCCAGAAGACCATGTACGAATAGCTCTCCGTCACCCCGGGCCCGGTCCCCGCGTCGTTCTCCCCTCGGCGGGCCGCCGCCAGCCCGATTCCCTTGCCCGACAGCTTAACCAGCGAAGTGGAGCCGCCTCCAACGATGTCCCCGTTCGTATCTCGTCGTTCGAACGGCTCCGACCACGTTACGCCGCCGTCCTCGGAAGTGGTTAAGGTCGTGTTCGCGGCGTGCAGAATGCGCCCGTCGTCCAGCTCCACAAAGGTGGACGAGTGGAAGTAGTTGGTCTCATGTACAGCCAGCACTTCCTCCGGCCGAGTCATTGGAACGTTACTCATACGAATCCTCCGCCAGGCAGTTGAATCTGATTCGCGCGATTGTACCACCTGTGGGAGGTTTTGAAAGCCGTTTCGGGCACCCGAAATAACCGTATATTTGTACCATAATTGACGTCTTCGAAGATCTTCGTAGAGACGTCCCGGTCGCTGACTGCGTCCGATACTCGGAGGCCTTGCACGCCGGCGGTACCGTTCACAAGGCCGCCTCGGCAACACGTACGTTGGGACCGTCGACGCGTCCCGGCCAGCCAACCTATAATGGTCGCGACCGATCGAGAGGTGTACCAGTGACGTTTCTTCCGCCCATGGCTGCCCTCGCGCTGAAGGAGTGGGCCGTTGCCGTCGACGCGTTGGCCGCCGGAAAGCAGATCATGGTCCTCAGGAAGGGCGGGATCCACCGGGACGACAAGGAGTTCAAGGTTGTCCATCCCGAGTTCCTGCTCTACCCGACCTTTGAGCACCAGAAGGCCAAGCTGCTGAAAGCCGAGTACCACTCGGACCTCGCAAGTACGTTCGACGAAGACGATGTGGAAAGCGTCGTGACTCTCGCCCGTTGGTGTCAGGTCACCGACGTCTTCGAGCTGAGAAGTGACGAGACCCTCGCCAACCTCTCGCCTTTTCACATCTGGACCGACGACTATGCAGCGAAAAGACTTCACTGGCGGCCCAAGCAGCCGCTGACGGTCCTGCTCCTCAGGGTTTATGAGCTCCAGCAACCTCAGGCCGTCCCGGTCCTCGACGAGTTCGTCGGCTGCAAATCCTGGGTCGAGCTTGGGCAGGACATTCCACTCGGCTACATGTCACCGGTGCTCTCCGACCTGGAGTATGGCCAGAAGGTCGAAGCGATCAGGTCCACCCTGGAGGTGGGCGCAGCGGCTGGGGCAGGTGTACCGACCCCGTCGGCGGGAGAATGAGGTTCAGAACGCTGGGGACCACAGACCTCGAGGTCTCGGAGGTCGGGTTCGGTGTCTGGACCGTCGCCACCAACTGGTGGGGCAAGATTACCGAAGAGGCGGGCATCGGTCTCCTGCAGAAGGCATACGACCTCGAGATCAACCTATTCGACACCGCGGACTCCTACGGCGACGGGTACGGCGAGGAGATCGTTGCCAAGGCGTTGGGGCGCAAGCGGCAGGAGATCGTCCTCTGCACCAAGTTAGGTTACGACTTCTACGACAATGTCCTCGGGGAAGGACACGAAGAGCGGCCTCAGAACTTCGATCCGGAGTTTATCCGGTACGCGTGTGAGCAAAGCCTGCGCCGCCTCGGCACCGACTACATCGACCTTTATCAGCTCCACAACCCCCGAATCGATACCATCGAGCGGGATGAGGTTTTCGAAACACTCGACGAACTCATCACGGAGGGCAAGATTCGCTATTACGGTGTCGTGCTAGGACCGGACATCGGCTGGTTCGAGGAAGGCGAAGCGTCGATGAAGGAACGTCACGTCCACGCCCTCCAGATCGTCTACAGCATCCTGGAGCAGGACCCGGCCAACCACATCTTCCCGATCGCCGAAGAGGAGAAGACCGGTCTCGTGACCAGGGTGCCGCACGCCTCGGGGATTCTCGACGGTACCTATACTAAGGACTTGGTCTTCGACGCCGACGACCACCGGAGTAAACGCCGTCAGCAGTGGCTGGAGGAGAGCGTCCAGAAGATGACGCCCCTCGATTTTCTTACCGGTGGCCTCAAGTCGACCATGGCGCAGATCGCCATCAAGTTCGCGCTGTCTGGACCCAGGGTCACGTCGGTGCTTCCCGACATCACCAACCAGCCACAGCTTGAAGAGTTCGCGGCAGCGCCCCACACCGAGGACATCCCCGATGAGTTCCTGGATCGGATCACCGACTTGTACGAAGAGAACTTCTACGTTGAGTCTGTAGCTGAAGCGTCCGAGACGGGCTGACCATCGGCAGGCGGCGCACCGGGTGTCGCCGTTTTCGCCTCTTGGTTCTCCGGAGCCGAGGCAGCCCGTCCCCCAGCCTCTACACCGTCGCCTTGTGGTTGAGCTTGAGCCGTGGCAGGTTCCAGCTGTGGCGAAGCCTCACTATCGAATTGCGTCTGTGCGGTTTGGGCCCCTGGAGTTCCTTCTGCACTCTGCTCGGTCTGGGACAGGGTTGCGTTGGACTCCGCCGCCTCAGGCTGCGACCGGTCATTGGCCCAGCGAGAAGAGCCTCGTTTCCCTTCCGGCCCACGAGTGCGTTCCCGCTTCCGGCCGCGGTCGCGCCGCCTCCTTCGTTTCGAGGTGACGCGTTTCATCTCGCCTTCGATCAGCCGGAAGTCCCTTTGCGGAAGTATGTGCAGCGTTTCGACGAAGGCCAGCGGCCAATGCTCGGGGGCCCAGCGCTTCACATACTCGAGCCTCGGCCCCAGCTCCAGTGCGTCGATGTAGTCTGGCTCATCCAGAACGATCAACGGCGACAGATTGACCCGAAGCGGGTATGGCTCGCGCCGTCCGTTGCTCTCCCAGATAGGCGTCCGGTCCTCGAAATACTTGGACGTGATGGCCGCAGTCGCGGTCCATTTGCGGATTCCTGACACGTAGAAGAGCATCCGGTCATCAGGTTCTATGCGTTGAGCACGTCTCTTTTGGTGGTACGTCAGCCCGTGTACATCAAAGCCACGCGCTCTGGTGATACGGTAGTTCTCCAGCGTCTGGACGACCATCCAGTAGTTCTTCGGCATTCGTTTAGCTCCGAAACACCCATTTACTACACCGCCTCACATTCTACCATTGAGCCTCACGGCTAGAACCCGGCGACCAGAAGCCGTGTTCGGCCTACGAAACGTCTCTCATTATATTGTACATGTGCAGGAACAGCTTCCAAGCTTCACGGGTGTAGTCCAAAGGGCCGACGCCTCCGCCCTCATCGACGTGCACCTGTATCTGCTTCTGAAAGAAGGAGAACTCGGTATAATAGACGTTCTGCTCGCCCAGGGCCCTGGCGAAGCGGCCCGACTCCTCCGATGGCACCAACCTGTCGTCACGGTCGTGCATGATAAGGATGCGTGCCTTCAATTTATCGACGTTCGTGCTCGGAGATATGCGGCGCATCAGCTCCTTCGTCTCAGATGAGAGCTGCTCGACCAGCTGGTCGACCTCTGCATGGGGCGCTCCTTTCAAGAGGCGGTAGGCAGCCACGGCCTCGGGAGTCTCCAGTGAGGCCAGGTCGTCATCGCGTTCCTCTTCCTGGTAGAAGATATTGGTGAGCAACTCCCGGTCTTCGGAGTCCGACACGCCGTCTATTAGGTGGTACCGAAGCACTTTCAGCGGGAGTTCGTCCGTCTCCCACGGTGCAACGTAGTCGTCCCCGAACCGGCTCCGGCTACCCATGGCACGCACGTAGTCGAACATGTCGTAGTACCCGGCGAAGAAGTTGACGAACTTCACGTTGTCTCGAATGCGGTCGTCCTGCGCGGCAACGGTCGCCATGGAGGCCCCGGTACAGATACCTCCCATGCCAACTCTGTCCGGGTCGACACGATCGAGGCCGCGAAGGTACTGGAACGCGTTGACGAGATGGTCTATGTCGTCGATGGAGAGCCGCTGCTGTTCCTGAGTATCGAGCCAGGGCAGCATGACTACCATCCCCGCCCTGGCCAGTCCCTCGGCAAGGGCAACGACCCGTTCATCCTCACGCGGAGGGTCGGTGACCACGCCAAGGAAAAAGAGGACTGCGCTGTGTTCGCCCGAACCGCCTGGTAGGTACAGGTCCGCTGTGCCGACACCGTCTGCCTTGAGATAGGTGACCTGTTGCCAGACCGGGTCTCGGGTGACCCATTCTTGCGGTTTGATCGGGATGCCGGGAAGTACCTGAGGGATGAACAGCGCCGTCCGGACCGCGGCGCGCCCCTGAGGCGTGGCGCAAGTGGTGAACACCACGGAGACAACGAGGATTACCCAAGCTACGAGAAGCCTTCGCAGGAACCTCCGCACGGCCTACACCTTCCCTGCCGCCAAACTCGCCCCTGTCGGCGCCAGCGTATATTATACTGAGGCTGGCAGGTGAGAACATGTCCACACAGCAGCGAAACCATCGCGACGGCTCGGTCGGAGCGATCGTAGTGGCGGCCGGACTGAGCAGGAGGATGGGGAGCACCGACAAGGTCTTCCTACCACTGCTTGGCCGGACGTTGGTCGGCTACAGTCTACAGACTCTCAACGACTCTCCCAACGTCGACTCGATAGTTCTGGTGACGTCTCCAGACAGGATGGATCGCGCGCGCGATCTGGTGTCTGAGTCTACTTGGGAAAAAGTCGCCGCCGTGTGCACCGGGGGCGTCCGCCGACAGGACTCGGTCAAGAACGGGTTGGAACAGATGGCAGACGTGACGTGGGTAATCGTGCACGACGCGGCCCGTCCTTTTGTAGATGAGGGAATCATCACGAGGGGACTCCAAGAGGTCCGCCACACTGGAGCGGCCGTATCGGCAGTTCCGGTCAAGGACACAATCAAATCAGCGAATTCGGATGGAGTCGTTACGCAGACCCTTGACCGGACCAGACTCTGGCACGTACAAACCCCTCAAATGTTCGCGATCGATGTCTTGCGCGAGGCCCATAGCCGCATCAGCGAAGACGTGACAGACGATGCCTTCATGGTCGAGCGCATCGGGGGTACTGTAAGGGTTTTCGCAGGATCGTATGGGAACTTCAAGATCACAACCCCCCAAGACGTAACCCTCGCGGAAGGAGTCCTGAAGGCCCGTCAGGCGATGGGATGAGCTCGCGTACGGGAATCGGGGTCGACGTGCATCCGCTCGTTTTCGGCCGAGATCTGGTGCTTGGGGGAGTCTCGGTCGAGTTCGAGAAGGGGCTATTCGGCCACAGCGACGGCGACGTACTGGTACATGCCATGATCGACGCTCTGCTGGGAGCCGCCGGCCTTGGGGACATAGGCACCCACTTTCCCTCCGGCGATTCGCGTTTCGAGGGTATCGCGAGCACCGATCTGCTGAGACAAACGGTCGGCCTCGTAGCCGCCGGCGGATGGCAGGCCACGTATGTCGATGCTACAATAATCGCCGAACGACCGATTCTCGGCCCCTCGATTCCGCAGATCCAAGCAAACCTCGCCACGCATCTGACACTCGACCGAACGCTCGTCAACGTCAAGGCAACTACGACGGACGGCCTCGGGTTTACCGGGCGTGGCGAAGGAATAGGCGCCCTCTGCGTGGCGACGTTAGAACCCTCGCAATGAAGCTCTACAACACTCTCACTCGTTCTATCGATACCTTCACCCCGACCGGCGACACCGTGAGGATGTATGTCTGCGGCCTGACCCCATATTCAGCGTCGCACGTAGGGCACGCATTGCGAGCGGTCGTATTCGACGTGCTCAGCCGTTATCTCAGATTCACAGGCTACCTAGTAAAACACGTCGAGAACTTCACGGACATCGACGACAAGATGATCGCCAGGTCGGCCGAGCTGGGCATGTCGCCCGAGGACCTCGCCGAGGAGAACATCGAACGGTACCGGAAGGAGATGGCGGCCCTCAACGTCCTCCCGGCAGACGTGTACCCGAGAGCTACGCGCGAGATACCAAAGATGCTCGATATGATCGGAGCGTTAGTTGAAAAGGGGACCGCTTATGTCGTCAACGGCGACGTCTACTATCGCGTACGCCAGAACCCGGAATACGGAAAGTTGAGCCGCCGGAACCTGGACAGCATGCGGGCCGGCGCCCGCGTCGAGGTCGACGAGAACAAGCAGGACGTCATGGACTTCGCGCTGTGGAAGAGCCAGAAGCCTGGAGAGCCTGGTTGGGACAGCCCCTGGGGAACAGGACGGCCCGGCTGGCACATCGAGTGCAGCGCCATGGCCCTCACGTATCTCGGCGAAACGCTGGACATCCACGGCGGGGGCCAGGACCTGGTCTTCCCTCATCACGAGAACGAGATCGCTCAGTCCGAGGCGTACAACGAAGGCGCCACAATGGCCAGGTTCTGGGTCCATAACGGGCTCCTCAGGCTCGCGGGCGACAAGATGAGTCAGTCCTCGGGCAACTTCATTACCATCGGCGAAGCCCTCGAACGGTTTTCGTCGGACGCCCTTCGACTCTTTTTCCTGAGCTGCCACTACAGGGGCCCAGCAACCTACGATGAGGAGGGACTGGCAGGGCAAGAGCGAGCAGCCGAAAGGTTACGGAACGCGCTGGCGCCCGCAGCCCAAATGACCGGCGCCGCGATCCTGGAAGCCGGCTCGTACCGCACGAAGTTCATCGACGCGATGAACGAGGACCTGAACACGCCCCGCGCAATCGCGGCCCTGTTCGACCTGGCCCACGAGATCAATCGCGCAATCGCGGACGGTACCGACGTTTCCGCCGCCCAGGACACGTTGAGAGAGCTGGCCAGCGTACTCGGACTAAAGTTAGCACCTCCCAAAACCGACACCCCGGCGGACCATACCCTTCTTCGCGACCTTTCGACTCGAATCTCTAGTGAGATAGGCGCCAGCGGCCAACTCAATCTTGTTGGCCGCCTACAGAACGCGCTCGATGCCGAGGGAGACTCCGGCGGCAGTCCTGAGGCGCTGATCGAGGCTCTTATCGAGGCTCGCTCCGAGCTCCGGGGCGCAAAGGCCTATGACCTCGCCGACCTCATCCGTGTGCGACTGGCGAAGGCCGGGGTTGTCCTGGAGGACACGCCACAAGGGACCGAGTGGAAACACGGAAGGGTCCGAGAGCCGGCGTAGACCTAGTAACGCAACCCCCACACCTTTCCGGAGCAGTAATCGCCGTAGATATAGGCGCCAGTCAAGTTCGGAACGCGAGCCACTCGACAGACGTGGCTACCTACCCTCAGACCGAGCTCGAACTGCCAGCAGGTCCGTCCTGACCTGCCTTGGGAGAACCGACTGTGATCGGCGTACCGACACTCGCCTCAAGTTCCATGACCGCGCTGCCATTCCGTGCAGCGACCTCCAAATAGCCGCTGCTCCCAACTAGAACGACCAGTCCATCACCTTCAGCATAGGTGCGGCTAATCCCCGATATCACCGCGCCGCCAATCGAGACCTCGACGAGACCAGGCTGAACCTTCGACGCGTCAATGTTGGTGATCAAGTTCCCGAAGCGGTCGACATGTATCACCCGTCCCTGGACTTCCGTACCGTCACTAGCCGGAGATGCGAGGTTCAACACGGTCACTACGTCTAGCCGTGGGCCGAACCTTTCGGCCGCCACCCCACCGGCCAGATGGGCAGCGACGGGAGCGAAGACATCTCGTCCGTGGAACGTCTCGCTGACTTCAGGCCGCCAGTAGTCGGTGTCGGTAAGCGAGTATGCCCTCCACCCATGCGGCACCTCGACGACCATGGGCTCCAGGAAACCCGTTTTGCCTGGTCCCTGGCTGTCCTCCACGCCGCTTCGCCGGGGTCCGTCATTTAGCACGCAAGTGAAAACCCCGTTGTCCGGCCCGACGAAACGTCCGGAAGGGCCTTCGAGCAGAATCGCCCGTCGAGAAGTCCCGACCTCCGGGTCCACGACGCAGACGTGAACGGTCTCCCGTGGGAAGTAGGACGACGCCGTCCATAGTACGAAGGCAGCATAGGCCACGTCATGGGGAGGGACGTCGTGGGAGATGTCGACCACGGCGGCCTCTGGAAAAGTCGCCAAGACCACGCCCTTCATAGCTCCGACGTAGCCGTCTCCGACCCCGAAGTCCGTGGTCAGAGTGATAGTCGAGAACATCGCTGGGCGGACAGGCCGGGAGCCGATGGGGGCTGGCTAGAAGACCCTAACGCTGATTATTGACGTGGTGAGGAAGACTACTACGAGAACAATCGTGAGCTGGAAGAGGGTCTTCTCAATCCCTCTTCTCGTCCGGTACGAGCTCTCGGCAGATCCGAAAAGGCCCGTCCCCTGGCCGCGGACCTGAAGAATGATAACGACCACCAGAGCGATGGAAAGGAGTATTTGGATTAGATTCATGGTTCGCGTGCCGCCTTCCGAAGATCACTCCATCGCCCGTCGGGTCAATACGATCGCCGCTCCGTTTGGCCTACGCGTCTACCATCAACCGGGCCACCGCCCATTCTTTACCCATGATACACATCGATGACCAGCTTCGCCAATTTGACCGAATCATGTCTTAATGGATGTTCTTCCTCGACCAGGTCGGCGGTTACCAGTGTCGCATTCGTCAACTTCCTTCCAACGATACTCACCGGCCTGGATTCGAATCTCGGTCCCGGCTCGACTGGCCGGTCGTTGGCGATCACTCGATCGGCGATCGACGGGAAGATATGCGCCTGGAGGACTTCGACGTGGTCCTCCACGGAAAAATCGTCCGTTTCGCCCGGCTGGGTTGCAACATTGCATACATAAATCTTACGGGCATCTGAAGCCCTGACCGCGTCGGCGATCCCAGGCACCAACAGGTTTGGTAACAGACTAGTATAGAGGCTTCCGGGACCCATCACTATCAGCTGGGTGTCCCGAATCGCTTCAATGGCCGGCTGGTATGCCTCGATGTCGTTCGGTTCGATCGAGACCCGGTCGATCAGCCCGCCGGCCCCTGTGATCGCCGATTCTCCTTTCACCACCCCTCCGTCTTTCATTACCGCTTTGAGATGCACGTTAGACATCGTCGCCGGCAGAATCTGGCCACGTATCTTCAGCACACGGCTAGACTCGTACAGCGCCTCTTCGAAGCTCCCGGTGACGTTGGACATCGCTGCTATGAAGAGATTGCCAAAGCTGTGTCCTGCCAGACCGGTTCCCTGGTCAAACCTGTACTGGAAAAGCTCGCTAACGAGAGTTTCCTCGTCGGACAGGGCGACCAGGCAGTTTCGGAAGTCGCCGGGCGGCTGTACTCCCATTTCCCTTCTGAGGCGGCCCGAAGAGCCTCCGTCGTCCGCGACGGTGACGATGGCCGTGAGGTTGTCAGTGTAGGCCTTGAGTCCCCTCAGGAGAACTGACAGTCCGGTCCCGCCGCCGATGACCACGATTCTGGGACCTCGGCCTAGTGACCGCCGAGTGTAGAGAGTGTGGATCAGTGAGTCCAGGCTTGCGGAGGAGAACAGCAGCGGGCCGACCGAGCGATAGAGCCCATATACACCGAAGATGATAGCTACGAGACCGGCGACTGCTACCAACACCCCCTCAAGATGCCACGGCAACAGGTCCGGTAGGTAGGGCGACAACACTCTCTTCAATTCGATGGCAAGCCCGGTCGACGAGAGCGCGACTCCGATCGTGGTCAGGAGCAACCAACGCTTCACGCCCAGGCCAAAATAGAGAAGCCGGCCAAGGCTCCCCGGGGCTGGCCCGGGCGCCTCTTCCCCATTGTGCACTTCGTTGGATCCGAAGCTGGGGTTCACTCAATTACCTAAGCGATTCGAGCTTCTCTTTTACCAATTT
>CAUZJF010000021.1:0-15393 GCA_963579975.1 Dehalococcoidia bacterium | reverse complement strand
CCACATGAGGCCCTGGGACAGCAGCCTCCCGCCAGCCAGTATCATCCGTCGGCGCGGTCGTACCCACGTCGGGTAACTGCCCCGGAGTACGGAGTCGGGGTGACAGTCCGGCAGGTCCGTACCAACGAGCAGATCAAGTGGAAGGGCGACATGATTTACTTCAGCGAGGCCCTCAGAGCCGAGCCTGTTAGGCTGGTTCCACAGGACGACCGCTTCTGGACCATCTGGTTTGGTCCGCTGAGTATCGGGCTGCTGGATGATCACAATCGTTCTGTCTCGCATACACCTACGAAAGTGTTCCCCATGTCCCTGGTTGCACAGACAGCTTCTCTTCTGAGACAGGCTCCGGCCAGGAAGGGGGAAGAAATCATGTCTGAGGGACACCCTCAGACTCCCGGCAAAGGGGCTTCGCCCCTCCGCACACCCCATTCTTCTGCACCCTGCTAGGGGAACGGGTGGCTTTCGCTCTCGGCCGCCTGGAAGGCGCGCTGCTGGGGTGTCCAGAGCGTTTTGACGTAGGCCAGAACGGCGCGGATGTCATCGGCGGTCATGACCAGGCCGAAGGCCGGCATCTCGCTCTCGGTCCCGGTGGATTCGGCGACCGGGCCCCCGTTGTTGACGACGCGGAATAGTACCCTGTCGCCGTGACGCCAGGTGTGGCCGTCTGAGTTGTGAGGAGGGGCCCGAAGCGTCCCGTCCGGAAGAGGCTCTTCCCACCCACGCTGACCTTCGCCCACAAGGCCATGACAGGTGACGCAGTATTCCTCGTGGAGGGTTCTCCCCAGCTCGACCACGGCGGCATCGGCGGGAGGCGGTTCCGGCAGGTCGTCGCCTCGGAGCGTCGGGCCCAGCAGCCCCATGTCCCCGACGAGCCAGGCAGCGATAGCGACGATGACCAGCGCCGCCGTCGTCAGTGCTATTCGACCCGCGGGCGGCGGTCCCGCAGGCTCCTGTGAGCTTTCGGATGACACCTAGAGCCTGATGGCTCGAATGCAGTGGTTGTAGGTGTCCGCGATGTACAGCGTGCGGTCATTGACCTCTATCCCGTAGGGGCGGTTCAGCAACGCGGCGGTAGGTGGGCCGCCGTCGCCTTCGAAGCCCCGGGTCCCACATTGCCCCGCCACCGTTTCGATCGTCCCCTGTGGGTCGACGGCTCGAATGCACGAGTTGTAGGTATCGGCGATGTACAAAGTCCCGTCGGACCCCACTTCGATGTCAACCGGCCGGTTAAGCTGGGCCTCCACGGCGGGGCCGCCATCGCCAGCGTATCCCGCGGTCCCGTTTCCGGCCACCGTGGTTATGATTCCGTCGGTGTCGATCTTGCGGATGCGGTGATTCCCCGAGTCCGCGATGTAGAGGTTGCCGGCGTCGTCGAAGACGATGCCGCCGGACGGCTCCGCCGCCTGACCCACCGGCTGGGAGAAGCGCGCTTCGATGGCCAGGCCGTTGTCACCGTCATATCCGGCGTTGCAGGTTTTGTCGCAGTCTTCCTCTCGCCAGGTCCATTTGCCGGTACCGGGGCACAGGAAGGGCTCCGAGGCCATCTCGGCCTCGCCAACGAGGCACTGTCCGGCGAAGCGGGTCACAGTACCCTCTTCGTCGATGACGCGAATGACCTGATTGGCCTGGTCTAGTAGATAGAGGTTGCCGGTGAAATCGAGGGCCACCGAACCCGGCAGGTCCAGGTCCGCCACGCTCGCCGGACCGCCATCTCCGGAATAGGCCCTGGCGCCTGTGCCGGCGATGTCCTCGATCGTACCGGCCTCAAGGTCGACCCGCTTGATGCGCGAGTTGTGCCACGCTGCCACGATCATGCGGTCCAGGTCGTCGAAAACGAGGTCTGTCGGGTGGTTGAAAGCCGACTCAAGCGCCGGCCCAGGGGGCCCGTCGCCCAGCATCCCGGAACCGGCCACGGTGTGCAGCTTCGCTTCGTCGTCCATCACTCGTATGCGGTGGTTGTTCCAGTCGACGATATACAGCAGGCCGTCGGGGCCGACGGCCGTGTCCATGGGCAGGTAGAGGTCAGACTCGGTAGCGGGTGTATTCTCGGGCGAGAGCCCCGCGATTCCCGTGCCGGCTATCGAGCAGATTGTGTCGGCCGAGGGCGTGCAAACCTCTCCGCTGCCACACGCCGCGGCGATGAGCGCGAAGACAGCCGAAAGGACCAAGGCCACGAATCGTCTGCCGGTCATAGCGCCAGTCTAATTATCCTGCTGTTGAACGTGTCTGCGATGTAGAGGTGACCGTCCTGATCGAAGGCGATACCCATCGGGGAGTTGAGGTACCTACGCCGTCCCTTCAAGCCGGGACTGTCGCCGTCTCCGTTCCAGACCATCTCTATGTTCCCTGTATCCGGATCGATGGCGCGCACGCAGTTATTGCCTGTGTCCGCGATGTAAAGCCTTCCGTCGGGCCCAAACTCCATGTCGGCGACCGCGCTGATTTGCGCAGCGGTGGCCGGTCCGCCATCTCCTGAAAAGCCTTTCGTGCCGGCACCGGCTATCGTCTCTATTACGTCTTTGTCGAAGTCCACCCGCCGAATGCGGTAGTTGAGGGCGTCTGCCACGTACAATGCTCCGTCGGGTCCAAGTACCAGGGCTCCGGACGGGTTGGGGTTCGGCCCCGTGTCGAAGTTGAGCTGCGCCTGCCTCGGCGGTCCGCCATCTCCGGAGTATCCAGCCTCGCCCGTCCCAACGACCGTGGTTATCGTCCCATCCACCCCCGAGACCTTGCGGATTCTCTGATTGCGCTGGTCGAGGATGTACATTGTGCCGTCGGGCCCGAAGTCGATGGCCTTGGGTTGGTCGAGAAGCGCTTCCTCGAAGGGGCCGCCGTCGCCCTCAAACCCGGGTCCGCGTCCGGCCGCTACCATCACGAGGCCTGTCTCGGGATCGATACGACGGATCTTGTGGTTGTGCCAGGCGGCCAGGTACATGGTCCCGTCGGGCGCGAACTCGATATCGGTGGGATGGTTGAGCCTGACGGTCCTGCCGGGGGCACCGGGCGGCGCCAGATCGCTCTGATCAGGCGGGCCGTCGCCGACGAAGTCCCCGACGACGGTCTCGACGGTGCCGTCGGACAGGACCCTTCTGACCATGTGGTTGTTCCAGTCCAGTATCCACGGTGTGCCGTCGGGACCGAACTCGATGTCCTCAGGCCAGTAGAACTGGGTCTCCAGCATGTCGTGACCGTCTCCGTTCAGCCCCGTTTCGCCGGTGCCGGCCCATAAACAGGAGCTTCCCGGCTCGTCAACGCACTCGGTTCCTGACGCCAAGCTGCAGCCAGTCAGCACTATCGCCAGCCCCAGGAGGGCCAGCCAAGACCGTTTGAGAACCATGCTCATTACCACACAGCGATTATAGCGCGTCGGATGCGATCACTTTTCGGTGGAGGAGTACCCCGTTCACCAGCGGCGGGGCGAGGACCTGGCCGCCGGCCGCCCACACTCCTCCCTCGGGGTCGACCCATACCGCGTGCAGGGCCTGGATCAGGTCCAGACCGGTATCGAGCACCTGCCACTTGCCGTCCTCTCGCCTTAGCACGCTTCCCTCTACGCCGACGGCGTAGGAGCCTTTGTCGTCAAGATAGACTCCGATCACGTGGGGCGCACCATTGGGCGTGACGTCCTTCCATTCCTGCCCGTCGTGCTGGACGATCACTCCGCTTCCGAAGCCTCCTACGGCGGCGTAGTCTCCGGTGCGGCCGTGGACCGTGAAGAGGTGTCGTGTGGTCTGTGACGGGTCAGTGGAAAACGTCGTCCCGTCGAAATGGATAGTGATTCCGCCAGTGCCGATTAGCCATACGTCGTTATTGGAGCTGCCCCAGGCCTTGAACAGCGAGTCGCTGGCGGCGATCTCCCCAGGGAAGCCTTCAGCCGGCTGCCAGCCTTCCCCTTCGTAGCGCCACGCGAAAGCGCCACCGGTGACATTCCCGCCGACGGCCCACAGATCGTTAGGCGATACGCCCCATATGCCGTAGACCGTGGCCGTGCCTGGGGTGTCCATTCTCTCGAAAGTACCGTTCTGGTACTTCAAGACAAGGCCGTTCTTGCCGCTCATGTACACCGGGCCATCGGCAAAACCGAACACCCACCACAGATCACCGTTGTAGCCGGTAGTCAGGCGCTCCCACTGAGAACCGTCGTAGTGGAGGACGGTGTTGCCCGAACGGTCGTCGGGGTCGCCGCCGACGGCCCAGACGTCCGTGGCACTGGTGCCCCACACGGACGTCAGTGCGCCAGGCAGGTCCGACAGCATAAGGCTCCAGTTGTCCGCCTCGTTTGCTTTTTCGCCGCCGCAAGCGGTCAGCAACGACAACAGTGCTATCAGTGCGAAGCTTAGTAGGGGCGGCGTCCTTACGAGCGGAGTAGTGTCCATTGGGCAGTGTTCCTTGGGGAGCGGCCCGCCACACAAGGCCGGATTAATTGTAACAATTCAATTGTCAAAGGGGAGAAGGAATAACCGACTCTCCTGAAGGTCTTCACTCGGCCCTTCCACCCCTTTCGGTGCAGGGCTCGGCGTGAATTCACGCGTCGTCGGCGAAGTGGTCCCAGCGGAGGTGTTCGACGTCGATGGGTGCGCCGTTCTCATCGAGAACGGTGACCTGAGGCGGGCCTTCCGCGACTTCTCCGATGGTCGTCGTCCGGACGTCCAGGGCCTGGTGCAGCTCGGCCATGAGTGCGGGCGCCGCTGTGAAGAGCAGTTCGTAATCTTCGCCGCCGGCGAGTGCCAGAGGGAGCCATCGGTCGGGGAACGCCTGTCTGAGATGGTCGTCGACCGGGAGATCGTCGGCATCAACGACCGCGGAAACGCCGCTGGCTTTGCAGAGCTTGCCGAGATCGGCGACGAGGCCGTCGCTGATGTCGATGGCGGTTTTAACACCGCGTCGGGCAAGCTGAATTCCGGCCGATACGCGCGGGACCGGGCGGTTGTGCGCCTCGACGAGGTGGGCGGTCGCCTCGTTGCCGGGTCGCTTCGCGAGTTTTGTAGCGAGCGAATAGAGTCCGCCTGCCGAGCAACCAAAGCTGCCGGTTACGGCGATCACGTCGCCGGCCGCCGCGGCGGTGCGAGTCAAGAGCGGTTCGTTGGGCGTGTCACCGTTGCCTTCCCTCGGCATGGCCGCCCCGTACATCGCGACTCCGATAAACATCGTCGCCGACCGTACGACGTCTCCTCCCACGACCCGACCGCCGAACTCGCGAGATATCTCCGCCATCCCGCGGTACATAGCTTCGATTCCATCGACGGGCAGGTCGCCCCGGAGGCCGAGCGTAACCGTCGAATATAAGGGCATGCAGCCCATGGCGGCGACGTCGCTGAGGTTCACAGCGAGGGCCTTCCAGCCGAGGTCCGGCCAGTCGATGCGGTCCAGATGGAAGTGGACTCCTTCGACCAGGGCATCGGCGGTGGCCACCATGGTTGTCGCAGGGCCTTGCCACGCGGCGGCATCGTCGCCGATGCCGAGCCGCAGGGGGAAGCGATGGGCGTCGGGTTGGTCCGTCGCCTCGACGTCGACGACTTCCGATAGCAACTCGATCAGCCGGGCCTCGCCCACGTCGCGTACGAGCATGGGGGCATTATAGAGGGGGTTAGGGGTTAGGGGTTAGGGGTTGGGGTTTGGGGCGAAGAAGCGTCTTTGATGACGCCGGAGTCTTCGAGGGTCTGCAGTTCCGCTGCGTTCAGGCTGAGCTTGTCTTCCAGGACCTCGAAGGTGTGTTCGCCCAGGAGCGGCGGATGGCCCTGGGACGCCGCGGGGGTGCGGCTCATATTCTGAAGGGCGTTGGCCATCAGCCGGACGCTCCCTAAAGACGGGTGTGGAACGTCCCAGGTGACCCGGCGGGCTTCGGCTTGCGGCTCGGCCAGGGCTTCGGCGAAATTGTTGATCGGCAACGCCATTAATTTCGCCCCGGAAAGCGTGTCGACCCATTCGGAGCGAGTCCGGGAGCGGAATACGTCCTCGAGTATATGCGCCAGGGCGCCGTGGTTGGCTACCCGGTCGGCGTTGGTCCGAAAGCGGGCGGAGTCGGAAAGCGACGGCTGTCCGATGGTTTCAGCGAGGCGTTGGAACTGGTCGTCGTTCACGCATGCCAGCATGAACCAATCGCCGTCGCTCGCTTCGAACCCCTGGTAGGGAACGATCTGGGGGTGTGCGTTGCCCAGGCGACCGGGCGGCTCGCCGGTGGCGAAGTAATTCTGAGCGACGTTCACCATGCTCATGAGCCCGACGTCGAAGAGGGATAGGTCGAGGGCCTGGCCGCGACCGCTGCGCTCTCGCTCGCGCAGGGCAGCCAGCACGCCGACACCGGCCAGGAGGCCCGCAAAAAGGTCAATGACGGCGACACCCACCTTGACCGGCGGGCCGTCCGCTTCGCCCGTGATGCTCATCAGGCCGGTCAGCCCCTGCAAGGTGGTGTCGACAGCGGGCTCGGTCGCCCGAGGGCCGGTGTGGCCGAATCCGGTGATGGAAGCGTAGACGATGCGGGGGTTGATCTCGGCCACGCTTTCGTAGTCGAGCCCATAGCGGGCTAGGTCGCCGGTCTTGAAGTTTTCGACAAGTACGTCGGCCTGGCGGGCCAGGCCCCGGACCAGCTCCTGTCCCTTCGGCTCTTTCAGATTGACGGCGACACTCTTCTTACCTCTGTTTCCCGATAGGTAGTAAGCAGCCTGGTCCCCGACGAAAGGCGGTCCCAGTTTTCTAGTGTCTTCGCCCCATGGCGGTTCGATCTTCCAGACGGTCGCGCCGAGATCGGAAAAGGTCTGCGTGCAATACGGCCCGGCGAGAAGTCTGGACAGGTCTAATACGGTTACGTCGTCGAGTGCGCCCATATGAACTCCCCTAACGAAAGGCTTCGAGGCCGGTGATTTCTCTGCCGAGGGTCAGAGTGTGTATGTCGTGCGTACCCTCGTAGGTGTCGACGCTCTCAAGGTTCAGCATGTGCCTGATCACGTGGTGGTCGAGGGTGATACCGCTGGCGGCGAGTATCTCGCGGGCCGAGCGGGCGCCCTCGAGAGCACTCCGCACGTTACGCCGCTTGGCCAGCGAGACCTGGGTGTGTTCGAGACGCCCTTCGTCCTTGAGCCTTCCGAGTCGCCAGGCGAGCAGCAGTCCGCTGGTGTGGTCGGACAGCATCCGAACGAGCTTGTCCTGGACCAGCTGCCTGCCGGCGATGGGCCGTCCGAAAGTCACCCTGTTCTTCGCGAATTCGAGGGCTTCGGAGTAGACGGCCTCGAGTGCTCCCATCGCTCCCCAGGCGAGTCCGTAACGCGCCTGTGTCAGGCACGATAGCGGCGCTGAAAGGCCGATGGCATTGGGAAGGACCTGGGCCGGCGGAACGCGGACCTCATCGAGCACCAACTCGGCGACGCCTCCGACGCGAAGGCTCATCTGGCGCTGGACGGGGTGGGCCGTGAAGCCTGGCGAGTCCGTCGGTACGATGAACCCTCGCACGACCTCTTCCTCGTCTTTTGCCCAGATGACGGCGACGTCGGCGAAGGCCCCGCAGCTTATCCACATCTTCGCGCCGCTAAGTACGTAATCTTCGCCATTCTTTTTTGCCTGAGTGGTCATCGAAGCAGGGTCCGAGCCAGCCTCTCTTTCGGTGAGGCCGAAGCACCCGATCAGCTCCCCGGAGCCGAGCTTGGGGAGGTACCGTCGCCGTTGCTCTTCGGACCCGTAGGTGAAGATGGGATACATGACGAGGGAACCTTGAACGCTGACGAAGCTCCTGAGCCCCGAATCGGCGCGTTCGAGCTCGTACATGACGAGCCCATACCCAACGCTACTCAAAGGCGGAGTGTCCTCGGGCTCGGGCAGACCTGCTCCTAGCAAGCCCATCTCGCCGAACCGAGGCACGAGATGATTGGGGAACGTGCCGGTCTCCCACCAGTCTCGTACTTGGGGCGCGGCCTCGGCTTCGAGGAACTCGCGAAGGGTCGCCTGCGTCTGGCGCTCTTCAGGCGTGAACAGGGCGGAGGTCTCATAGAAATCGAGCACCGGCCTTGTCCTCCAAGTCTCCGGATGGGCGTGGGGTGTGGCCGTTACTCTACGCGGAAGGTGTCGGCTGGACAAGGGTTTGAGGTGGTGCTGGGTGGCGCCCCCTCCTCCCCGAGAGGCTCGGGATCTTTGACAATCCTCCCCCAGGGGGGAGGAGGTAAGAACCCTCATCCCTTCGATTGATTCAGGACAGGCTCAGTCTCTTCCCAGGTGCGGGAGAAAAGGTAGAGGGTATCAGTAGCCGCGACGGCTGCCGCGCGTCACGAAGAAGACTGTGACTCCGACGATGAGGAAAGCTGCCAGAACTCCGACCGTGACGATCACGATGGCGGGGTCTGTGTCGGGTTCGCTGGCCCCTCCGCCGTCCGATTCCGGAGTCGGGACCGGCGACGCGTCGGGTGGGGCAGGAGTTGGACCTGTCTCTTCGGGCGAAGTCGATGTAGCCTGGGGCGTCCCGTCTATCGGCACAGGTGACGGCTGCGGGCCGGGCGACGGCGTAGCAGTCGGAGATGGTTCAGGCGTGTTGGTAGGCGTAGGCGTCGGTTGGGGACTGGGGGTCGCCGTCGCCGTAGGGCGCGGAATTTCCGTCGGCGTGGGAATTGGCGTCTCCGTCGCTTCAGGAGTCTGAGTCGGCGTTGCTGTCGGCGTGGCCGTAGGTGTCGCGGTTGGCGTAGGCGTGGCGGTCGGGGTTTCGGTGGGCGTCGGGCTCGGAGTGGGAGTACGCGTCGGCGTCGGCGTCGGCGTCGGCGTCGGCGTCGCTGTCGCTGTCGGCGTCGGCGTCGCTGTCGCTGTAGGCGTGGGCGTGGGGGTCGGTTGAGCCGCCGCGATGGCTTCGATCGTGCGGACTCTGTGGTTCCACGAGTCTGCGATGTAGAGGTTGCCCGCCTGGTCGACGGCGAGACCCCGAGGCTGGCCCAGGTTCGCGTCGGTGGCCGGCCCGTCGTCGCCTGTGAGCGCGAAGACCCCGGTCCCGGCAATAGTCGTTATGACGCCCGTGCCGATGTCGACCCTCCGTATTCGATTGTTTAGCGTGTCCGCAATGAGGACATCCCCGTCCAGGCTTACCGCAACGCCCTCAGGCGATGAAAGGCTGGCGTTGACCGCCGGCCCGCCGTCTCCCGAGTCGCCCTGGCTCCCGTTTCCCGCAACCGTGGTGATCACACCGCTGGCGGCATCGACTCTGCGGATGCGATGGTTACCGGTGTCGGCTATGTACAGGTTGCCCTGCGCATCAAACGCAATGGCTTCCGGCGCCAACAAGCCCGCTGCGGTGGCAGGACCGTCGTCACCGGCGAACCCTGCCGTGGCCGACCCTGCGATCGTCGTTATCGTGCCCAGCTCGGTGTCGATTCTACGGATGCGATTGTTGTCCGTGTCGGCGATATAGAGGTCGTCCTGGGCGTCGACGGCCAGGCCGTGAGGCAATCGGAGGGTGGCGATCAAAGAATGGCCTCCGTCGCCGGTGAAGGCGAAGCCACCAGTGCCGGAGATTGTCCGGATGATGCCTTGAGGGTTGACCCTTCGAATTCGGCTGTTCAGGGTGTCACCGATGTAGAGGTTGCCCTTGCTGTCAACGGCGAGACCTCCCGGGAAACGTAGCCCCGCGTTGGTTGCCTGGTCGAAATCACCCGAGTAAATCGGATTGCCGGTACCTGCCACGGTGGTGATCTTGCCGGTGGTGGCGTCCACTCGCCGTATGCGGTGATTGTCAGTATCGGCTATGTAGACGTTGCCGGCCCTGTCGACTGCGATGGCTTCGGGTTTGGACATCGTCGCACTGGTGGCCGGGCCACCGTCCCCAGAGAAGCTTCTGCCGGCCTTCCCGGCAACGGTAGACATCGTATTGAGGCTCGCCTCGATTCTTCTTACCCGGTTGTTGCCGGTGTCGGCGAGATATACGTGTCCCTGCGGGTCCACCACCACGCCTCTGGGGGCGTTGATCCGAGAGAATGCGGCGTCGTCACCGTCGCCGCCGAACTCGGCCAGCCCGTTGCCGGCGACCGTGGTTATGTTGGTGCTGAACACCGCAACCTTGCGGAGACGGTTGTTGCCCGTATCGGCGATGTACATGTTTCCGACCGAATCGATGGCGACCCCGCTGGGTTGGAAGAGCCGCGCACTGGTAGCAGCCGCACCGTCTCCGGAGTAGCCCTCGAAACCAGTTCCAGCAAAGGTGCTGATCACGCCTGTAGCAATCTCCACTCTGCGGATCCGGTGGTTGGACGAATCGGCAACGTAGACGTTGGCCTGGCTATCGGTCGCGACGCCTTGAGGCTGCCGAAGGCTGGCGTTCTTCCCATTTCCGCCATCCCCTGAGTACCCGAAGGCGCCATTGCCCGCTATCGTGACAATGACCCCGGTGACCGCGTCGATACGGCGCACGCGGTTATTGAACGTGTCTGCGATGACGATGTTCCCCCGGCTGTCCACGACGACATCGTATGGGGCTCTGAGTCTGGCACTCAGGGCCAACTCGCCGTCGCCCCCGAAGGCGAATTCGCCGTTTCCGGCGATAGTGGCTATTATTCCCGTCGTCGCGTCTACCCTTCGGATTCGGTTGTTGCCCGTGTCCGCAATCAGGAGGTTGTCGTCCAAGTCGATCGCGACTCCTTCAGGAAAGCTCAGGGTCGCTTGAGTAGCCGGCCTCAGATCTCCCCCGAAGCCAGCCGTGCCGTTTCCGGCGTAGGTCGTGATCACGTTCGTTGAACGGTCCCAGCGTCGGATGCGGTGCGTTTCCGGGTCGGCGATGAAGAGGTTACCGGAGCTGTCGGCAGCGATGCCGCTCGGCGTGTTGAGACTGGCTAGAATCCCGAGGCTTCCGTCACCAACCCCACCGCCTGCGATCGTCTTGATGTCGCCGACGCCTGGGTCTGCCAGCGACGTTGGGGCAGCGAAAAGAAGGACGAATAGAGCGACTAAGGCCGGGATGGACGCTGTTCGAGGAAACAAGGCCCTGGGTCTGAGACGAGGTGCCATCCAGTCCAGAATAGAGCCAATCTCTATGGGCCGCTAGGGTATTTCGGCGCTTCTTGATCGTGTAGAAAGGGATTCGCGATAGCTGTGATCAGGTAGCGGCGTGGAACGGCGTGGGCCTGTCGAGGTCTGGCCAAGGGAGGCCGGTCGTCAGAAAGTCGCCAGCCTCGTCGCCAACTCTCTCGTGGCGAGAGGTCCGCGTCCCTCGGCGTTCTCCGTCTCGACGGACGTGAAAGGACGTCGGGCAGACCGGGGGGCGATACCTGTTTTGAGCGCCGCGAGGACACCGGCCGCTTCCCAGTAGTTTTCGGCAAAGTGCAGCTGACCTGAAGACCATGGGAGCGCGGAAAGGTCGTTTTGCATCAGGTTCCGGTTCTCGCGGACGGCGATCACCGGTATGCCCTGCTCTAACGCGGCCAGAGTCGGCAGCCCGATACATCCGTCGGGAATCACGAGGCATGAGATGTCGCGAGCCGTCAGAACGCCAGGTTCGCGCATCTCCACGGGCGCATCGACGATCGCGGGGCTTTGCTGCAGCCCCCGGAGGACGCTCAAGAAGAACGTTAGGGAGACGACTTCGGCAGCCATCCTCGGGTCAACGACTCCCACGTCCATGTTGGCGATGTCCTGCGACTCCAGCATTGGCGAGTGGGCCGTCGGCACGTTGTAGCTGGAGGACAGCGCGTGGGTGAGGAGCGCCTCGACGCCGCCCCATGGGTTGATCATGGCGCCGGCGCTGGCGAAGTAGTCCCGGTGGTAGCTCTCGGGGACGGTAATGATGGACGATATCGCAACGGCATCGTAGTCGGGCCGGTACCTTTCGAGGGCCGCCAGCAGCCCGTCCATGCCGCGGACTTCGCCTGACGCCCTGCCAGACGCGGTGTAAAGCGACCCCATTTCGAAGCCCTGGTCGAGGCGGATGACCCGGGGGCAGACCAGGCCGTACGAGGCCCGGGCGGCGTTGACCGCGTTTATCGCGGAATTCGTGAACATCTCCTCCTTGTGATCCTGCACGGCCACGAGCACCCGGTTGTTCCTCACCTTGCGGAGCCCGACCGTTCCCATAAGCAGCCTGGAAATCACACTTCCCTCGACATAGAGGGCGTTGTGTGGAATGCTGATGATGTCGGAAGCATTGAGGACGTTGGGATGCGTGATGAGCGCGTCGCAGACAGAGGCGAGGAGTTTCGCGGCCGGCGTGGCGTCGCCGGCGTGGCCGCCGATTTCCGCTCCTATGCCGGTCGGTACGAGCATGACCGCGTTGAAACTATCGACGCTCTCGTGGCTCCTTGGGACGAAGTCGAATATCGACGCCGGCATTCTGGCGCCACCGGTCTGAACGCCGATCTCGCACCGGTAGTGTTGCCCGTCGGAGGCAGTCACGACGAACCGCAGCGGCGCCTCGCCCTGGCTTGATTCCAGGTCCAGTGCGCGGACCAGGCTTTCGAGAACAGGCTTGCCGCCGGCGAGCAGCCGGACATCGAACTGTTGCTCAGAGAGGCGCATTCCGTCCCCAGTGTTTGGAGTAGTCCTTGTACGTAAATCGCTTTTTGAGGACGAGTGCGCCATCAGGCGTTAAAGCGTATATGTCGGGGAGGTTTATGCCGTTGAAAGTATGGGCCTTTGAAAGGGTGTAGGCTCCCATACCGGCGAAGGCAACTCTGGAACCGAGATCGAGCGGCTCTTCGAAACGATAGGCGCCGAAGATATCCCCGGCCAGGCAGGTTGAGCCGGCTAGTATGTACTCGTGGGGCGCGCCGTCGCGGTGGTCCGTGACCACGGGTTCGTCGCCGTATTCGAACACCTCGGGCATGTGGTTGGCTGTTGTGTCGAGGACGGCGAGGCGTTTGCCGCCGCTGTCGAAGAGGTCCAAAACGCTCGCGACGATGTAGCCGGCCGTGCGGATAAGGGCCGCTCCGGGCTCTATTATCACTCGCAGGCCGTACGACGTCTGAAGTCCTGCTGCGATCCTCGCGACGGCTTTGACGTCATCGGGGCCGTTGAACAGGTAGCCTCCCCCGAGGTTGATCCACTCGAGCCTTCGTAGCAGCCCGTCCAGCCGAGAGCAGAGGTGTTCTACGGTCGCGTCCAACTGGCGCAGGTCGGTGGAGTCGCAGTTTGTGTGCACGTGGACGCCTTCCAGGCCTTCGAGCCGTTCGGGCTGGCGTTCGGCGATTTCAACGAGAGCGTCAAGAGGGGCACCCAGCTTGGAGTGGGAGCGACAGGGATCGTAGCGGTCGTCGTCGAGAAAGGAAAGCTGCGGGTTCACGCGTATGCCGCAGCTTGCCGGCTGCATTTCGGCCCGGAATCGCTCCCATTGTCCGAGGGAGTTGAAGGAGACGAAGTCACATAGCTCGCCGATCTGACCCGCGTCGATGGGTCTGATGCCCGGAGTCGTGAGGTGGAGTGCCGGGTCCGGGCCGACGGTCTCGCGGGCCAGCCGGGCCTCGAACAGCGAGCTTGCGGCGAAACCGTCCAGGCGCGGGGCCATCAGCTCCATAACCGGCGAGAGGGGGAGGGATTTCGTCGAGAACAGGACATCGCAATGACCGTCCGCCCTCAGTAGGTCGGTCATTGCGAGCAGCCGTTGGACCTCGGCCTCGTCGTAGACGAAGGCGGGAGTGTCGGATAACGCGGCTAGTCGAGCAGCGATTTCCTGCGGTCGGGTCATGGTAGCTGCCGCCGTCTGGAGCATATGACTACTCTCGTTTCAGGGTGAGCCCCTCAGTTCGGCGGTGATTTTAGCACAAAGGTAGCTGAGCTAATCCCACGTGTTGAGTAGCGCGACTATAATGAGCCGACTGGATATTAGATTGTCGAGCAAACACCCGATCGTTGGTAGTAGATACGCCAGCCGGAGGGTGTCTCAGAAGTTCTCTCTCCCGCGGTGGGAGAGGGCTAGGGTGAGGGGGAAGGTTCGAAGTCGTCGCGTCGATGGTGATCAACGACGCTTTTCATGCATTAGCCTAATCACCCTCACCTCAATCCTCTCCCGGCAAGGGAGAGGAGGTAAGACAGCTCCTTTTCTGAGACGGGCTCCGCCGGGGCGTCGCTACGTGTGGGTAGAGATCGCTTTGTAAGATGAGGACATTTGACACACCGGACAATCTTGTCGAGCTACTCGACGGAGTGGTGCGGGCCGCCGCCAAGACCACGTTCTACTCAGGGTTTCTACGCGGACTCGCCGGCGTCAGCAGCCTCGAGGAGTTCGCCGACATACCGATCACCTCGATTAAGCGGTACCGCCGTCAGCGCCTCGCGGATGTCCTAGCGGAGCCCAAGCAGGTCGACTGGATTGTCGGCCCGTACCGCGGACAATCCGCCGACTCGGTGGCAGTCGCCGAGGGGGCCAGCGAGGGCGAATATCGTTACGACGTGTTCGCCGACGCTGTTAAGGAATGCCTGTCGTTAGATGAGGTCCGGTCGAGCGCCGTCATCGCGTCGTCCAAGAGGCGTCAGTTCGGGGCCGAGGTGGCCACGATCTTGATCTACGCAGGTGTGCCTTCGCACCTGTTCATCGATTACGGCGACGAACGGACCTATGAACGCCTGCGTCACGTTCAGCCCGACGTACTCGTTGCGGCGACGGAGCCTCTGGACGAGAGCCGCCTGCCGTCAGGCACCGGGTTGTGCGTCACGGTTCGCCAGTCACAGGCGCTGCATCAATTCCGGCAGCTCGACATGTACATGGTGGACGAGCTTGGTTTCCTGGGCCAGTCCACTGATGGACGCCGGTACTCGTTGAACCGGGACCTTTACTACTTCGAGACGTCCGATGCCGGAAACCTGGTCGTGACGCCGCTATACAACAAGGTGCAGCCGATGCTGAGGATCCAAGTACCGGACCGTGTAAAGCAGACCGACACTGACCCCATCGAGTTCATCGACCTGGCGGCGGAGGGATAGCGACGCCGCCAGGTCGAACTATGCAGGTTGCAGGTAAGGCGGCCCCCACAATTCGTGGACGTTCTTCAACCCGAGCTTGAGCTGCGCCGGTCTCTCCAGACCCAGACCGAAGGCATAGCCGCCGACCTGTCGTGGATCGCGCCCCGCCTCGCGAAGCATTGCCGGCTTGAGTATCCCGCATCCCGCCACGGCCAGCCAATCCCGCTCGACTTTGACGTCTACGTCCATGCCATCGTCAACCAAGCCGTAGTCGCATTCGCGATATCTGACGTCGACATTGTTCAGGACCACGGTTAGGACTTGCTCGAGCGTCGCCTTCAGGGAGCTCACCGAAGCACCTGGTTCCACACATATCAAGTCCAGCTGATGGAAGACCTTGAGGTGCAGTTCATTCTCTTTTTCGCCAGGTCGGAACACGCGACCGGCCGTAATCAAGCGCACCGGAGGCTGCCGTCCCTGAATTGCACGCAGCGTGGCCCCGCTCGTCTGGGTCCTGAGCATGCTGTTGGCGTCGAGACCGTA
>CAUZJF010000020.1:0-15684 GCA_963579975.1 Dehalococcoidia bacterium | reverse complement strand
AGCCCCCCCCCCCCTCAGCTATACTGGCCCCAGAGACAGGCTGGTGCGGGGTGTAACCTAACGGCTAGGAGTCCCATGGGGGATTAGGTACAACTGGGGGGATAGGGAGATTAACCTCAAGCTCACAATATCATTCCTTCTCCCCGCAGTATTTATGTTGGTGATGGTTGCGTGCGGCGGTACTCCGCAGCCGACTCCTGCGCCCACCCCTGACATAGCTCTCCATCTGGTCTTGCGGAGGCCAAGCCTTCTCGCTCGATGAGGCTCCTACCTAGGCGGAGTGCCCTCGAGGTGTCATCGGTCCATTCGCCGGGCTCAAGCCGTATTGGCCCTCCGCCAGTAATGTGATCGATCGATTCAAATGAGCCGGGTGAACTGAACTCGAGGGTCGCCCCAAGTGTGTCCCCAACAGCTAGTCCGACAAGACTGTCCGTGTACTTGTAATCCAAGGAATGACACATTCGATCGGAACTGAGCCCGAAGAGTTTTGATTTGGAGTATTATCAGGGTGTGATTACTGGTTTCCACATTGAATTTAACAGACAGTCGTATAGAGGAGTGCATAAGACGTATGGTTAAACTTGGGACGAGACATCCGTTGGCCGCCCCGATCACCGTAGGTCTTAACGACCTTGTTCGCCTGGAATTGAAGACTGAATGCCCGGCTAGCATGATTTCGGATGAATCACGGCCGTTTGCCAACGTGATCGTCAGTTGCCACGCTCCGTCCGGGGAAGATGGGCAAAGACTGAACATGGCTTCGAAGGACGATAAGTTTCGGGAATGGTCCATCAACCGCTTGCTACTCTATATTGACGGGGTGAAACAATTCCCCGAGCTCAAGAGGGTGATTTTCCACCCTCCTAGAAGGCAAACATTTGATGAGAACCAGGAATTGGTTGAGCAAGGGGACTATGAACGTCTGATAGACAGTATCAGGCAAATCGGCGAATACGCGGCTACTTTTGGCCTCGAACTCTTGTTGGAGAACCAGACCAGGCGGTTCACTGGAATACCCGACGACTTGCTAGGGAGCCACATAGACTGGTCGGCCAGGAACTTGAACTTCGCCTCAGCGCCTGAGGAATGGATTAAAATTTGTGAGGACGTTGCTCGCCCGAATGTCGGTCTTTGCCTCGATTCCAGCCATTCGTGTACCTATGCTCAAACTGCCGACGACTTCGAGCAGCAGAGGGGAATAGTCCTGGCCTTCCTAGCTAAGCCGCACCTAATTCGCCATGTTCACTGGAACGACAATTACCTGCTCGACGCTCGGGGCCGCCAGGACTCGCATCTTCTAGTAGGAAAAGGTTCGTTGCCCTTGGAGATGCATCGCATAATCAAGGGGCTTGACGCGACGATTCTTCTTGAGCATTTCTACTCGATCGAAGAACTCGAGGAAGAGCTGGAGTACATTGAGCACCTGTGAAACATAAGCCCATTGCATGACAATGGGCTACGAACCCTGGCAGTAGAGGCACTGGTTATGCGGAGTAGAGCATAACGCTAAGAGTCCCATAGGGGCATGCTATATCCCACCCATACCTCACATAGCCATATAAGCCTTGAAATATCCTAGCTATTTATCCCGTAGCCTCTGCATTTGACCGCTAAGGTTATACTGCCCCCAGAGGCAGGATTATGGTCATAGGCATGAGACATACTGCAGTACTGGTACTGGGATGCCTGCTGGTTGCGGTGGCTCTAGCTGCATGTGGCGGCACACCACAACCGACTTCTGTCCCACTCCCGATATAGAAGCCACTGTCGAGAAGCCAGGATCGATGAGAAGCAGTCAGAAGATGCTGCTCTAGAGGCCAAGGTAGAGGGCATGGCGAAGGCTATGGTTGAGGCTACTGCTCAGGCAGCGCCTACTGCCACACGTATACCACCACACTCTTGTCAGCCAACGTACACCCCGCGGTCGTCCAGTCTGCGCTTGGACATTCCTCCATAACCCTCACCATCGATACGTATTCTCATGTGATGCCCGGGCTGGAAGAGGCAGCTGCTCGGAGCATTGACGATGTGCCGGGAGATGCAGTTGCTGTAAATTCGTGACCGTTTTGTGACCAAAACGGCCTTTATTATGCGGTGGATGGGTGGTACGCCCGGCAGGATTCGAACCTGCGACCCTCGGTTCCGAAGACCGATGCTCTATCCGCTGAGCTACGGGCGCACGACCACCTGAAGCATAGCCAAAGCGCAGGCGCCGCGCAAGCTGCGACGTCACGCGGTGCAAGGTGAATGGAACTGCAGTCGACGCCAATCCTTCGGCGGGGTGACTACCGTTCCCCGACTTCCGGTACCGAGAGGTTTCGGCAGATCTTCTGCGCCGACCGGTCGGGCATCTCGATATGCCTGGGAATGGCTTCCCCGGCGCCGGTGTTCGAATTCATCCACAAAGCATGCGATCGTCCCTTCCGATTGAGGTTGCATACCCATCCGGCGAAGATGCCGGAGCAAGCTGCTCCGTTTCACACGATCACGACGGTGTCACGAATGGCGTCCGGCGGAACCCCGCGTAGGCCATCCTCCCGAACGGTCTTCAAGGATGAGCGCGACCGCCCCCGCCAAGCTTTCGCGAGCTTCCTCCCCGGTTCTGCCCTGGCCGTTGGCTCCCGCAATCTCGGGACAGTAGGCGATATACCATTCGTCGTCGTTCTCGATGATCGCCGTGAATTCGTTGTGCACTCGTCAATTCCTTGGACCCAATACTGGACCATATACGTTGATCCTACCAAGCTATGGTAGACTTCGCCTGATCACCGTGGGAACGACAGATGCCTGACGAATCGACCTGAAAGACGCGTTCTACCTTCCGGATGGTAGGCTGCCCAGAAGCATTGCAAGTTTCGGCGACGTGTAGCATCTCGGAGGCACAGAATGCCCGACGAACCAGCGCTATTGGGCGGCGCCCCCGCCATTACCCTCGACCACGACTACTACGCCCAGTGGCCGATCTACGGCGACGAGGAGGTTCAGGCGGTCACCGACCTGGTCCGTAGTGGCCACCTTGGCAGTCCTCAGGGCGGCGGGCCCATCGTGGAGCTCGAGCGGGCGGTCGCCGAACGCTGGGGCGTGAAGTATGCCCTGGCGCACAACAGCGGCACGTCGGCCTTGCGGTCGGCGCTATTCGGCGTCGGGGTAGGACACCGCGACGAGGTCATCATGCAGTCGGCGGTGCATCCCTTCTCATGCCAGCCCATTGTCGGATGCGGCGCGGTGCCCGTCTTCGCCGACGTCGACCCGATCTCTCGTACCCTCGATCCTGCCGACGTGGAACGGCGCATCACGCCTCGAACGAAGGCGATCATGGTCGTGCACTGGAAGGGCATGCCCGCCGACATGGACGCGCTGCTAGACGTGGCTCGACGCCACGTCCTTAAGGTCGTGGAAGACAACTGCGTATCCCAGGGTACCCTGTACCGGGGCCAGATGTGCGGGACTCTCGGGGATACGGCAGCTATCAGCTTCCAGGACGGCAAGCTGACGTCCGCCGGCGACGGCGGCATGCTCCTGACAAACGACGATGAGTACTACCAACGAGCCGCGACTCTAGGGCACTACGAGCGGCTGAAAGGCCTGCCGAACGACAAGTACCGCGCCGTGTCCGGTTTTGCCTTCGGGGAGAAGTACCGTATGGCGACGCTGTGCGCCGCCGTCGGCGTGGTCCAGATGCGACATTGGAGCGAACGACTGGAGGTCCGGAAAGAGAACGACCGCAAACTGGGCCAAGCCCTTACCGAGATTCGCGGCTTCGCCCCGGTCGATGTCCCGGACTACGTCGAGTCACCGTACCTGTGCGGATCGCTGAAGTTCAACCCCGAGGAGCTGGCCGGAATCGACCGCGAGACCCTTGTACAGGCCCTTACGGCGGAAGGCGCCCGGGTATCGTCGTCGGCGCGGAAGGATACACGGATACCCCACACGGACTTGGTGCGGGCTCTCCACCTGCACCCGGTATTCGCGGGCAACGAGGCAGGCACCGGCGACCTGCTCTGGGAGGCTTTGGGCCCCGCGGCGGAGCGAATCGAGTTCCCGGGTCCCGGCTCGCTGCCGGTCACGGAGGACCCGGAACACCCCCACGACACGATCAATCTTCCGTCGTTCACGCGCCCCGCCGACCAGATGATCGTGCAGTACGAACAAGCCTTCGATAAAATCACGACTCATGCGGACAAGCTTGCCAACCGCCAAGGAAAGGAATAACCACAGAGATCACAGAGCACACAGAGTTTTTCGTAGGTTCTTTCTCTGTGGTTTCTGTGCCCTCTGTGGTGAATCTCGTGCTGATCGACTTTCACACGCATATCAGCGACGGTTCTAGTCGCACGATCGATGATGCGCGCGCCCACATTGCGCGGTACGGCGGGGGACGGTCCGTCCTGTTGCCGCTGGCGCCCGGCGAGGCAACCGCGGCGGGAGACAACCAGGGCACGCGCACCGAGGTCGCCATTGAGGCCTTCGACCAATACGGCGCCGAGGTCATTCCGTTCTGCGACGTCGGCCCGCTGGCGCCGGACGCCCTCGACCAGATTCGCCGCTATCACGCGACCGGCAAGTGCCACGGCTTCGGCGAGTACAAGGTGCGGCTCGACTGCGACCATCCGGCGTCAATGGCGATCTACCGGCTGTGCGGCGAGCTTGGGTGGCCGGTAGTCGTCCACTTTGAGTACGGTGAGTTCGCCCATAATTTCGAGGACTTCGGCAAGGTGCTTGAGGCATGCCCTGGGACCACCTTTGTCGGCCATGCCATTTCGTGGTGGTCGAACGTCAGCAGCGAGGTGAACACCGACCGACAGTCGCCGGATTACGAGGTCTACCCGACAGGTCCCGTGACGTCCGGAGGCCTGACGGACCGCTGGCTCGATGAGTATCCAAACCTGTATGCCGACCTTTCGGCGCGTTCCGGCTACTTCGCATTGAGCCGCGACCCAGAGTTCGGACGGGACTTCGTTAGGCGGCATCGCCTCAAGCTCCTATGGGGAACAGACTGCCCGTGTCTCGACGGCGAGGGAACGCTACCCAACGGTGGGTACCGCGATTGCCTGGCCGGGCTCAGCCTGCCGATGCTCCGGGACTACTGCGAATCCGAGGAGCATTTCCAGGACATAACCTGGCACAACGCCGAGCGGCTTCTGGAGTTGTGACGGTGTTTTGGGCGCTCACTTGACTCAAAACGAAAAACACGGACAGAGGAGGAGGCCATGACCCCATCACACCGCACAATCCTCAAGCCTACAAGCGTTGCGCCACCCGCGGGTAAATACTCCCACGCTGCGCAGGTCGACGGGGGGAAGCTACTCTTCGTGGCCGGGCAGATCGCCACTGACACCAACGGCAACCTTGTCGGCGCCGGCGACGCTGGAGCGCAGACTCGTCAGGTATTCGAGAACCTCGGGGCCGTTCTCAAGAATGCAGGGGCGTCGTTCGACGATGTCGTCGAGTTCACGTACTACATCGTGGGAAGGAGCTCGGTGCAGCAGTTTCTCGACGCCAGAACCGCTATATTCGACGAGGCCTACCCCGACGGCGACTTCCCGCCCGCAACGTTGCTTATCGTCGACGGGCTGGTGCGCGAGGACCTGCTTCTCGAGGTCTCGGCAGTGGCCGCTCTACCGTAAATCGGGACTTAGGTGTTAGAGTCTGGGAACTAGGACAAGCGACCACAGGAGTACTCAATGGTCAGTGAACGGGCGTCGAATCTGCACTTCTCGTCGATCATCGTAGACATGCACTCGGACAGCCTTGCACGGCCCGTCCGGCACGGCGAGGACATCGGGGTGAGGACCGACAGCGGCCATATGGACCTGCCCAGGATGCGCGAGGGCAACCAGACTGCCCAGTTCTTCGCGTGCTTCGCGTCGCCCAAGTTCGTCGAGGAACGAAAGTGCATCCAGCTGACCCTCGACTACATCGACGCCTTTCACTCCCTCTGCGCCAACTACTCCGACGAGATCGAGCAGGCCACGACCGCCGCGGACGTCCGGCGAATCGTAGCGGCCGGCAAGCTGGCTGGCATTCTGGCCATCGAGGGAGGCCACGCCATCGACGACGACCTCGCGGTCCTCCGAATGTACTATAAGCTCGGCGTCAGATACATGACCCTCACCTGGAACAACACGAACAACTGGGCCGACGGTGTTCTGGACGAGGCGAAGCACGATGGGCTGACCGACTTCGGCCGCGACGTTGTGCGCGAGATGAACCGGCTGGGCATGTTCGTCGACATCTCCCACGTGGCGCCGAAGACCTTCTGGGACGCCCTCGAGACGACGACGAAGCCGGTGATCGCGTCCCACTCCTCGGCCAAGGCGATCTGCCAGGCACCGCGCAACATGGACGACGACCAGCTGAGGGCCGTGGCGGAGAACGGCGGCGTGGTCGGCGTGAACTACGAGGTGACCTTCGTTTCGGAACGCTATCGCCTTGAGTCGGACGCGCTGAATGAGCGGAAGGAAGGCGAGCTAAAGGAGGCCGAGCAGCCGCAACCAGACGGTCCCGAAAGGCTGGAGAAAGCCAAAGCGGAGATTGAAGAGACGTTCAAGCAGCTTCGGTCCAGCGAACTGAAACTGCCCGACTACACCGAGATCGTCGACCATATCGACCACATGGTTGAGGTCGCGGGAGTTGATCACGTCGGCCTGGGTTCGGATTTCGACGGCTGCACAACCCCAGAGGGCATGGAGGACTGCACCAAGGTGCCCAAAATAACCGAGGAGTTGGTGCGCCGGGGTTACTCCGACGAGGACATCCGCAAGATTCTCGGCGAGAACTTCCTGCGCGTGATGGACGAGGTCCTCGTCGCGTAACGCGGCCAATTGCCTCCCAGCCGACCCGTAGAACTGCGTCACCGGAGAACGACCGGGAAGGTTCGAGTCCTGCCCCTACGAGATTCGCTTTCGTACCACAGCCGTACGCCGCTTGCTGTGGTATCGTTCTCCTGGACGACATTACGTGTACGGACAACGCAAATACTGGTTCGGACTCGGGCTCAGCGGCCTGCTGTTGGCCCTTTTCTTTTTCACCCTGGATGTCGACCGGCTCTTTGAAGCGCTGACCGACGCCAACTACCTGTATATCGTCCCGGCCGTCTGCCTATACCTGGTGTCGCTGCTTTTCAGGACGTTGAGATGGCAGATGCTTCTGCGGCATATGCGGCACGTCTCCGTCGCCCGGCTCTATCCCGTCGTCGTGGTTGGGTACATGGCGAACAACCTGCTGCCGATGCGGCTCGGAGAGCTGGTCAGGAGCTACTACGTCGGCGAGCGCGAGGGCGTCAGCAAGACGGCCGCGCTGGTGACAATATTCATCGAGCGCCTGTTCGACGCCCTGACCCTGTTGCTGCTCATAGCGGCGATCGCGCTCTTCGTTCCGCTGATGACCCTGGCCGAGGGTTTCGGCGAGCAGTCGAGCGTGCCCTGGCCGATCCTCATCGCGGTGCTAACACTGCCCTTCATGGGTACATTTGTCCTGCTCCTCTTTCTGTCGCGCTCGCCCGTCCGGGCTCAAGTGATCTCCAACGCGCTGGTAAGACCGCTACCTGACCGCCTGGAGACGCGGGCGCGCCTTTTCATCGACATGGGGCTACACGGCCTCGCGGCGCTGCGCGACGCTCGGACCATCGCGCTACTGTTCGCGCTCTCGGCACCGATCTGGCTCTTCGAGGCTGGTCTCTTCTACCTAATTGCGTTTTCCTTCCATCTAGATAGCGTTTACGACAATCTTTGGGAGCTGGCCATTGCGGTCGTGCTGGTAACCGCCATCGCCAACATCGGAGCCTCCATACCAGCGGCTCCAGGAGGTCTCGGGCTGTTCGAACTCGTGGCCCGCGAGACGCTCGTGCTTCTTCCCCTGGCGGCGGTCGACCGCACCCTTGCCGGAGCCTACGTGACCGTGGTCCACGCCACCCTGCTGCTACCTATGATCGTCCTGGGACAGGTAATCCTGTGGGCGCAACACGTCTCTCTGGGAGCGCTGTCGCGTGAGGGGCGCGGCGAGATGGACCCGGCCGAGGATGCCGCCGTCCCCTCGACCACGCCGGTCGGTGGAGACGACGGACCGTGAAGGTCGGGATCGTCGGAGGCGGTGCGGCAGGGCTCGCGGCGGCTTATGAGCTCGGCAAGCGGGGCCACCAGGCCATCGTGTACGAAAGAGCGCCGTTCGTCGGCGGTCAGGCATCGACCTTCGACGTCAACGGCGCCAGGCTGGAGCGCGGGTACCACCATCTCTTCACCGGTGACACCGACATCCTCGACCTGATAGGCGAGATCGGCCTCGGAAACCGGATGCGCTTCTTCGAGTCGAAGGTCGGCACCCTTTTCGACGGCAAGATATACAATTTCGTCACGCCCCTCGACCTGCTCCGCTTCAAGCCGCTCAGCTTCATCGACCGAGTCCGCCTGGGGCTGATGACGCTGCGCGTGCGGCGAATTAAGGACTGGCGTAGGCTTGAAGGAGTCACAGCCGACGAGTGGCTGAGAGAGCACAGTGGCAAAGGACCGTACGACGTGTTCTGGGGCCCGATGCTTCGGGGCAAGTTCGGTGAGGAGTACTACGACCAGGTAGGGATGGCCTGGGTCTGGGGCAAGGTACACACCCGTTTCGCGTCCAGGGGCAAGGGCCTGGCCAAGGAGATGCTGGGCTACCCAATGGGCAGTTTCGGCGAAATCTTCGATGTGCTGGCAGAGAAAGTCTCGGAACAAGGTGGAGAGGTGTACCTGAACCGCACTGTGAGTAGGATAGTCGTCGAAGATGGCCGAGCGGTAGGGTTGGAGGTCGAGGGCGTCGACGGTACGGAGTCGGTGGGCGGGTTCGACGCGGTCATTGCAACCACGCACTCCTACATGTTCATGAAGCTGGCCCGTTCGTTGCCCGATAATTACAGGTGCAGGCTGGAAAGCGTTGACTACCTGGCGGCGGTGCTGCTCATACTCGTCCTCGACAGGCCGCTATCGCAGATCTACTGGCTCAACGTGGCGGACCGGTCCATTCCTTTCGTCGGGGTCATCGAGCAGACGAACATGGTCGGCCCGGAACACTACGGCGGGAAACACATCGTCTACCTGTCGAACTACCTCCACAGGGATCATCCGCTGTACAAATACGAACATAAGGAGCTGCTCAAGGAGTATTTGCCGCACCTCCGCAAGATCAATGGAGATTTCGATCCGTCGTGGGTCCAGGAAAGCTACCATCACCGCGTCAACGCGGCCCAACCGATAATCGGCACCCACTACTCGCAGCGGTTGCCGAAGCACCGGACCCCAATAAGGGGGCTGTATCTGGCCAATACGACCCAGATCTACCCGGAAGACCGGGGGACCAACTACAGCGTGCGAATGGGCCGACAGGTGGCGCGCATGACCATCCAGGACGCCGACGCGAAGTAGGATCGTCATTTGACAGCCCGCTCTGGCGGGCGTAGGTTAGGATCACAGGCTTCCGGAGGTCTTCGTGCCCCACGACAGTGCCCCACGCGCCCGAGGCGTACATCTCGCAGACGAGCACGGGGTCGGCTGGCTGCCGTTCGCGACACGCAAGAAGGGGTGAGCCGATCCACGCTCACGGTGACTATCGAATAGAAACAAGGAGCATCGATTGAAGATCACGGACATTGAGCATTTCAGTATCCATCCCCGAATGCCCGACCGATACGAGAGCCGCAAGGTCGCCCTGAACGGCATCGACAATCTTGCCGTCGTCAGGATCAAGACCGACAACGGCATCGTTGGGTACGGCGAGAACCGGGTACGTGGTTGGTGGACTCCCCCACCCGACTCCCAGGTCGAGCCGCTCATTGGCCGTAACCCCTTCGACTTCATCAACAACGATTTCGAGGCCGAGCTGGGCGGCGCCCTTTACGACGTTATGGGCAAACACGCCGACGTGCCCGCCTACAAGCTCATGGGCCAGAAGAAGCGCGACGCCGTCACAGTGGCCGCGTGGACCCGGCCGGCGCCGCCGGAGGCCTTTCGCGACGAGATCTCGCGGGCGGTGTCCGAGGGCTACAACATCTTCAAGATGCATACATCGGCGCAATACGACGTCATCGAACAGACTAAGCTCGCCGAGGAGGTCGCGCCCAAAGATTTCCGCATCCACTACGACTTCAACGGCGGAGGCCGCACGGTCGGCGAGGTGGCGCCGCTGATCGAGCGGTTGGCCCGCGAACATCCCATCGTCGGGTGGATCGAAGACCCTCTTCCCAAGACCGACGTGGCGGGCTGGCAAGCGCTGCGGCGGAAGTCGCGGATCCCCATCGTCCACGGCGGCGCACCGGCTCTAGGCGGGCTTCAGGAGATCATGCTGGGCTATGCCGACGTCTACATGATCGGCGGCACCATCGGCGACACTCTCACCCGGGGGACGGCCTGCGGCCTCGCGAACGTTCAGACGATCATGCAGCACACGGGCAATACGCTGACCAAGGCGTTAGCTCTCCACATGGCGGCGGTGCTGCCCACAGCGACGGGTCACGCGATCATCCTGGACGACCAGTACACCGAGGACATTACCACCAAGACTATTCCCGTCACCGAAGGGTTCTCGTTCGTGCCGGAGGGCCCCGGCCTTGGCTTCGAGGTCAACGAGGCGGCGCTTGAGCGACTGGCCGCCCAGACGCCCATCGAGCCCCCCAAGCACATTGAAGTGCTGCTCCTGCCGAACGGACACAAGATCTACCGCCGTCTTTCGGTCCAGCAGCTCACCGGCCGCGAGGAAGGCGCGATGCGCGGGCTCCACACCGTTATCTGGGAAGACGACGGCTCGCCGGAGTTCGAGCGCGCCTACGAGCGGGTCCAGAACGACGGAATGTTCGAGGAGCCGGCGGGCACGTAGGGCTTTGCTCACAGTGGCCCTTCGACGGAGCTCAGGACGAACGGACTGCGGCTAGGCGGCGTGCTCGCGGAAGGTGGTCTCGACGACGTCGAGGACGTGGTCGATGTCGTCGGAGGTTATGCCGTAGTGGGTAACGAGCCGCCAAGTGGACGCGCCGCGGTCACCGAGCTTGACGCCGCGTTCGCCGAGGCGTCGCGCCAGCTCCGACGAGTCGCCGCGGGTGATCTTGAGGAAGACGAGGTTGGTCGGGAGCTTGTCCGGGTCGATCTCGATCCCAGGGATTTCCCGCAGGCCGAGGGCGAGTTTGCGGGCGTTGGCGTGGTCTTCGGCCAGGCGGGTGACCATCGATTCGAGGGCAACGATGCCGGCGGCCGCGATGATTCCCGCCTGTCTCATGCCGGCGCCGAGCATCTTGCGCCACCGTCGGGCCTGGTCTATAGCCTCGTGACTCCCGCACAGGAGAGAGCCTACGGGGCAACTCAGCCCCTTTGAGAGGCAGAATGTGACGGTGTCGGCGTCCTTGACCAGCTGGGCCACCGGCGTTTCCAGGTAGACGGCGGCGTTGAAGATGCGCGCGCCGTCGACGTGGAGCGGAATGTCGTGGGCGTGGGCCACGTCGGCCACGGACTTCATGTCGTCAGGGGTTAGCGGCGTGCCGCCCGAGGCGTTGTGAGTGTTCTCCAGAGCGATGAGGCGGGTGCCGGGGTAGTGATGGTCGTGAGGTCGTATGGCAGCCTCGACGTCGTCGGGAGCGAGCATGCCCCGCTCGTCGGTGGGCATCGGGTGGTATGCGACGCCGCCCAGCGCCGAAGCCCCTCCGGCCTCCGCGCGATATAGGTGGGACATCTCGCCGGCGATCACCTCGTCTCCGCGCTGGCAGGCCAGGAGAACGGCGACCAGATTGCCCATGGTGCCGCTGGTGACCAGGACGCCGGCCTCCTTGCCGAGCATGTCGGCGGCCATCGCCTCGAGCCGGTTGACCGTCGGGTCCTCGCCGGCTACGTCGTCGCCGATCTCGGCCTCCGCGATCGCACGACGCATCTCAGGCGAAGGCAGGGTCTTGGTGTCGCTCCGCAGGTCGATCTCGCGCATTCGTCTCCGCTCCTGGCCGTCCGGTTTCTGGGCGAGCCAATTCTAGCAACGGCGCTTGTCAAAAGCTACACCGTCTCCTAACATCCCCCCCCCGGGAGTATCACCCCAGAGATCACAGAGAACACAGAGAGTTTCATCTAGGGAGGACGAGAATGGACCAGCGTGAATTTCGGACGGAGCGAGATTCGATGGGCGAGCTGCCTGTGCCGGCGGACGCTTACTACGGTGCCCAGACGATGCGGGCCGTCAAAAATTTTCCGATCAGCAAGCTGCGCTTTCCGAGGTCGTTTATTCGCGCCCTTGGACACATCAAACTGGCGGCGGCGGAGGTCAACCAGGACTTCGGACTGCTGGACGGTCGGCTGTCGGACGCCATCGTCGAGGCGGCGCGAGAGGTCGTCGAGGGGAGACACGACGACCAGTTCGTCGTGGACATCTTTCAGACCGGCTCGGGGACCTCGACGAACATGAACGCTAACGAGGTTATCGCGAACCGCGCTATCGAGATTCTGGGCGGTGGAATCGGGTCCCGCGACCCGGTGCATCCCAACGACCACGTCAACATTGGCCAATCCTCCAACGACGTGATCCCGACCGCGATTCACGTCGCCGCCGTCGACGGAATTCATCGTGGTCTCATTCCGGCGCTGGAGCAGCTGAGGTTGGAGCTGGCGGCCAAGGCGGAGGAGTTCATGCCGGTGGTCAAGACGGGCAGGACGCATCTGCAGGACGCCACGCCGGTGCTGCTGGGCCAGGAGTTCCTCGGGTACGCGGGTCAGATCGAGCGCGGTATCGAGCGGGTCCGCAAAGGGGCCGACGGGCTCTCCGAGGTGGCGTTGGGCGGCACGGCCGTCGGCACGGGAGTCAACACGCACCCCGCGTTCGCCGCGCGGGTGTGCGAGAAGCTGTCCGAGGCCGTGGGTGTGCCGGTGCGCGAGACGGAGAACCACTTCCAGGCGCAGAGCACCCTTGACGGCGTGGTCGAATGCAGCGGGGCCCTCAAGACGCTGGCCGTTAGCCTGATGAAGATCGCCAACGACATCCGGTGGCTGGGCTCAGGGCCACGGGCAGGCATCGGCGAGATCGAGCTGCCGGCGGTGCAGCCGGGGAGCTCCATCATGCCGGGCAAGGTGAACCCGGTGATCCCCGAGTCGGTATGTCAGGTGGCCGCGCAGGTTATCGGCAACGATACCGCAATCACCGTTGCAGGACAGTCGGGCAATTTTGAGATCAACGTAATGATGCCCGTGGCCACCCACAACCTGCTGGAATCGATAGACATACTGGCGTCGGCGTCGCGCAACCTTGCGGACGAGTGTATCAGCGGCCTGACAGCGACCGAGGCCGGTCCCCGGATGGTGCACCGGGGCCTGGCCATAGTGACGACGCTGGTGCCACACATCGGCTACGACGAGTCGGCGGCCATCGCCAAGGAGGCGCAGGCAACGGGCAAGACGGTCAAGGAGGTGGCGCTGGACAAGACGAGCTTCTCCGAGGAAAAGCTCGACCGCATCCTGGACCCCGCGTCGATGACTGACCCGCGTCTGGCTCCCAAGGTCTCGCTGGGGTAGGCGGAGGGGGGTTACCGCCGAGAGCGCGTAGGGACAGGTCGAACTGGCGAGGTAAGGGAAACGCCCAACCGGGGCGTTTCTACAACGGTAACGGCAGTGACGTCAGCGCTTGAGGTTGCGGCGGACCATTGTTATTTCGTCTTCGCGGGTGGCCCTGAGCCCCTCAATGCGGGCCTTCAGCAGCGCCTCCAGCAGGCTTCCTATCTGCGGCCCCTCCGGCACGCCGAGTGCTATTAGATCGTCGCCGTTCAGGACCGGTTTCACGTATCTGAGCTCGGTCAGGTAAAGCTCAAGCCGCTGCCGGACAAGCGGTTTCTCAAACGCGACCACGCAGGCCTGAATGGACTCGACGGATAGGCCGTGGAGCAGGTCCCAGATCTTGGTGCGACGGATGCTCGGTTCCGCAAGACGGCGGGTCGCGATCTTGACGGCGCCTACGTCTCGCACGACTTTCGCCCAGGTCGCGTCCACGTTGAGTCGCGAGATGAGGCTGGGATAGTCCTCGGAGGCCGTTTCAAACACAGTCAGCGCTAGAAATCGCAGCCCGTTCGACCGCGAACCTGGACCAGCTTCGATCTTCTCCGCCAGCGACTGTCCGAACGTCAGCGCCGGGTGTATTGCGGCCAGCGCTCCGAGCTCGTCGGCGAGCCTCAGCACTTCGACGGCCCTGGGTTCAGCGAGAATACGCTGCAGCTCGTTACGAATCCGGTCGCCGCTGATGGTGTCGAGCCTGTGGAGGTCGCGGTCAAGCAGCAGCCGCGTCTGCGCTGCGAGCTCGAACTCGAGGCGCCCGGCGTACCGCACGGCCCTCAAAATGCGAGTCGCGTCATCGACGAAGCTATCGTCGTGGAGGATGCGAATGAGCCCGCGATCAATGTCTTCCCGTCCGCCGTAAGGGTCCAGGATTTTCCCCCAGGCCGGCTCCGCCAGGGAAACGGCGACGGCGTTGACGGTGAAGTCCCGACGGGCCAGGTCGTCGTCGATCGTCGCCGGCGAGACGTTCGGTAGCGCACCTGGTCGTCCGTATACCTCGGTCCGCGACATCGCGACGTCTATATCGACGTCGCCGACGCGGAGTTTTGCCGTGCCGAACTGCGATTTCAAAAGGACGTCGCCTCCGAGGCTCCGGCCAAGGGCCGCGAAGGAACTTTCGTCTCCTCTCGCGATGACGACGTCCAGGTCGGTGGGCGTCCGCCCGATCAGGATGTCGCGGACGGTGCCACCGACCAGGTACAGATCGACGCTCAGCTCAGTTGCGGCCCGCGACGCTCGCCGCAGCAGCCTGAGCTGGGCCGGGTGCAGATAGAGGTCTAGTTGGCGAGATACGTTGGCCACGTAGGAAGGGTACAGGGTGCGGGGTATGGGGTACAGGGCGGAGAAGGAGCGCGGGGTTAAGGGGTAGAAGTGCGGACTATTTCCGCTGGAGGGCGGCGAGTGTGTCGAGGTAGGCGCGCGCTCCGGTCTCCAGCCACGGCTGGAAGTTGGTCGATATGAATCGGGAGTCGAGTTCCAGGTAACGCTCGAGGTTGGTCTCGTTGACCAGGGCACCAGCTACCCGTCCCGCGGCGACGATCTGCCGTATCGCGTCGTCGACCGTCGCCTGCACTTCAGGACGCGCCGCTTCGCCGGGGAAACCCATGGACTGCGCCAGGTCGCCGGGCGCCACGAAGAAGACGTCGATGTAATCGACGGTGAGGATGTCCGCCAGGTTGTTAACCGCCACGATGTCCTCGATCAGTATGATCGCCATCGTCTCGTCGTTGGCCTTCTGCATGTACCTGTCGACGCCGATGCCATGGCGGCTCGTGTAGGCTCCGCGCGAACCGATGGGGTGGAACTTGGAGGCGTCGACGACGGCACGGGCCTCTTCAGCCGTGTTGACGTGCGGGACGACTACCGCCTGCGCTCCCTGGTCGAAGGTGCGATAGATCACGCCGGGCAGATTGAGGTTTACGCGGGCGACCGACGTCATGCCCCAGAGGTCTGCCGCTCTGGTCATGTCGCGAACGTCGGCGAAATCGATGGGGCCATGCTCGGCCTCGATCCAGACGCCATCGAAGCCGAAGGGGCCGAAATGCTCGATCAGGTCAGGCGTCAACTCACCCTGAACGACGGTGGCGAGCTCCCCGTTTTCGAGTTTGTGCTTTATTTTGTTGGGACGAATCTCAACCATGGTTGT
>CAUZJF010000019.1:0-15908 GCA_963579975.1 Dehalococcoidia bacterium | reverse complement strand
CGAGCTGCCACCTTCGACGTCGGTCCGCATCGAAGCCGGGATGCAACGGTTCGCGAACGATCCCACCTACGCGTTCCCTTGGCATGGCGACAAGATACCGGTGCCGTTCCAGCAGGTATGAGTTGGTGTTCGCGACTACGTAGGGGCGGGTCTCAGACCCGCCCGAGGGTGCCATAGGAGCAGAAATGCCTCGCACCCACGTTACTGAACGCCTTCGACAGGGGGATGTGTTGCTTATGGACGGCGGCACGGGCTCGGAGCTGCAGCGCAGAGGAGTTAATGTTCTGAAAGGGGCGTCCGCTGCGGCCGGCCTTAGGGCCTGGTCGGCGACTGCCAACGTCGAGGCGGCCGACGTCGTCCAGCAGGTTCATCGAGACTACCTTCGGGTGGGCGCCGACATAATTATCAGCAACAACTTCTGGACCAGCCCGACGAGGATGGAACCCATTGGCCTCGATAGAGAATGGCGCATGTATGCGCAGGCCTCCGCCGACAACGCGCTGGCGGCAAGGGACGCCGGAAACCCTGAGGCCTACGTCTTCGGCGGAATGGCTCCCCCGACCCTCCAGAAACTGACGGAAGGCCGGGACGACCCTGACGTCGTGGTAATGGGCGAGGAGGCATATCGCCGGGAGTTCGCTGAGCACGCCGAACTGCTCGCGGGTGCGGGAGTCGATGCCTTGCTGCCCGAGTACGTCGGCCGCATCGCCGATTGCGTTGCGGCCGTCGAGGCCTGTTCCGCTTTCGGCCTGCCGGTGTTCCTGGGCATCCGGCACATCGGTGAAGACGGCGCCATGCAGTACGGTGAGAGCCTGGTTGACCTGGTGGCCGCGCTTAATGGAAGCCAGGTGTCGGGCATCCTGCTGATGTGCAGCACGCCCGAGGGGATCACCGCCGGTCTGACGATTCTCAACGACCATTTCGGCGGACCCTTTGGGGGATACCCGAACATTGGATACAACCCGACCGGACCCGTCGATCCCGAACGGCCGACGCTGACGAACAGGCGGCCAAGCGGAGGTGGCGATGTTTTCCAGACCGCCGGCTACTACCCGAGCAGGCTGGCCGAGTTCGCTGCCGAATGGAAGGACTCTGGAGCGCAAATCATCGGTGGTTGCTGCGCTACGGGGGCGGAGCATATCCTGGCTATGAGCTCGGTCGTGAAGGGCTAAACGCAAGGGACATCTTTGGAGGAACTATGACAACCGTTAGGAAGGCTACCCTGAGTGCCGACGAGGCCCGTCAGCTTCACCACGAGGCGCTGGTAATAGACAGTCAACAGCCCCCCGCTACCTACGGCTTCCTGTTCACCGACAACATGCGGGACGCCGTCCAGGAGATGGTCGGCCACGGGCTGACCCGCGACGAGATCGCCGACCGCATGGCAAGTATGGCGGCCAGTGAGATACGCGTGTCCGAAGACGCACGCCGACAGTACTTGGACCTGTGGCATCGCTCGGGAGTGACAGTAGCCAGCGCCACCTACGGCGGTCCCGGCTCGTTCGTAGAGGCGTTCGAGCAGTCGGTCACACGGCTTGCTGAAGCTCGGGGCATCGTCGATTCTTTGGAAGGCGAGCTAGTCTTGGTGCGCAACGCCGACGACATCGAGCGGGCTCACCGGACCGGCAAGCACGGTCTTATCCTGGATTTCCAGGACACGATTCCGATCGGCACCGACATCGGACGTATCGACCTCTTCCACCATCTCGGATTGCGCGTGGTCCAGCTGACCTACAACCTGCGAAACCTTGTCGGGGATGGCTGCACCGAGATCCACAAGAGCGGCTTGACCTACTTTGGGCGTGAGGTCGTGCAGCGGCTTAACGAGCTGAAAATGATCGTCGACGTGAGCCACAGCAGCGAACAGGTCGGATGGGATGCCCTGGACGTGTCATCCTCGCCCGTCATAGTGACCCACTCGAGCAGTGCCGCCGTCTGCTACCACGACCGTGCGAAAGGCGACGATCTAGCCAAGGCGATCGCGGACAGGGGAGGATTCTTCGGGGTCGTCGTGATTCCCGGCTTTCTTCAGGAGTCGACGGAGGCTACCCTGGACGACTTCGCCAACCACGTGGGGCACCTGGTCGACGTCATGGGGATAGACCACGTGGGGATAGGCAACGACAAGGCCCGGCAGGGGCCGTCCACGGAATCACTCGTCGAGTACCCGCCGGAGGTCATCGATTCCAGGCCGGGTTCATTCGACTGGAGCGGGTTCCGGCCCGACGAGCATCGAATGACGCCGGAACACCATATCGTCGGCTATGACGATTTCGGCGACTGGCCCAACCTGACGATCAAGCTCGCCGAAAGAGGCTTCAACGAAGACGAGCTACGGAAGCTTCTCGGATTGAACTACCTGCGGGTGTTCCGCGAGATCGTCGGTTAGTCGACCGACCCGGCGACCGGCGGCTAAGCCGTGACCCACTCGATGAATTCGAGCCAGTTGCCCTCGGGGTCGCGAGCGTAGCATATCCCTCGGCGCCCACCGTCGGGCGCGTCCCTGAATTTAGGAGGCGTGACGAACTCCACGCCTTGTCCGGACAGATTCTCGTAGAACTCCTGCATCCCTTCGACGTTGAAACACAGGTGGGACGCGCCAAGCTGGTGATTGTCGAGATGTCCTGTCGGGCTCGGCGGATCAACAAAGTGGACCAGCTCGAGCAGGTGCGTGCCGTCAGGCTTTCCGACGAAAACGAGCTTCCGACGGGCGCCAGGAATACCGGTGTGGTCGCCTTCCGGTGGTGCGACGCTGTCAACCTCGCGCTGTACTGAGAGGCCTAAGGTGTTGCAGTAGAAGTCGATCATCCCTTCAAGGTCCTTCACCACCAATCCCGAATGGTTGAACCCCGTGACCATTATTCGCCTCCTGGTGTATCTGACAGCCGCACGAGTGTAGTTGATGGGCACCTGCTCTGCAAGGAAACAGTCGGGCTGACCGCGCCAATTGCCAAGGCCGACCGGATAGGTGTATTCTTCGTACCTGAAGATGCAGTTCATCCGTAGGCTCGATACACCTTATGTTTGGGGCGTCCTGGGATTTGCCATCGGGGCCGCCCTGGGCGTTACCACCCTTTCCGTCTGGCTCGTCGCCGTCGGGCTAGGCGCATACCTCCTATACATCAGGCAACACGGCCCGGCCCAGCACGGAATGGAAACGCGTCTCTTCGCTGCCGGACCGACGTTCATGATGAGCTGGGTGCTCGGATTTATCGTGAACGGCGTGGCGTTCTGAATTCTCGGTTGAACCAAACCTCTTCGGCGGACTAAAATCGCCTTCCGAGTCGTCGTCATGCTGACTTCGCCAGTGGACAATCTTCGCCGACGCGAATAGCTCTAGCCTGCCGACCAAGGGCTCTCTATGTTGCTTTGGGTCGCTGCGTTAGCGTTCGGGTCGTTCCTCTCGGCATATTCCTCGTGTTTCAGGTCGTGGCGCTCGTAAGAGGTGCGCCGTTCCTGCCCACACGACTACGAACGGTAAAGACAATGGTCGCACTGGCCGACATTCGGCCCGGCGAGAAAGCCGCCGACTTGGGCTCAGGCGCCCTTCGTGAGAAGCGAGCGGCTGCGATGGGTCCCACCGCCCGCGTCCGGTGGCGGAAATACCTGAGCAAGCAGGGATAGGTACAGCGGCACTCTTGGCACCTACGAACGGCCAGTCAAGCCGAGACCGCTTCCTAGCCAACGTGCGCCGGGCCCTCGGGCGACCTGCCGGGTCTAAACCGCCCGACGATTACTCATTCGGCCTCGACTCCGGCGGGACGAGCGTCGAAGAGGTCTGGCGGGATATGAACGACCGGGCCGACGAGCTAACGGCCCATCTGGCGCGGTCGGCGTCGGAGATTGGGTGGCAGGTCGAGCGGGCACAGTCCGCCGAGACGGCTGCGGACTACGTCGTCGAAGTGGCCCGATCCCTGGAAGCGAAGTCGGTCGTGAGATCGGCGCACCTCGCGGTAGACGAGCTCGGCCTGGAATCGAAACTCCCGGGAACGGGCGTCGATCTCGATCTCATTGCCGCCGAGGATTCGGCGGCTGGCCTGCAAAAACAACGAGCGGCTCTGCGCAAGGAGAGGCGTGAGTCGCCTGGTTTCCTTACTTCCGCTTGTCCATATCGCCATCGTACGAAAAGGACAAGTGCTCCCCAGCCTGGATGAGCTGTTCGTTTTGCGGAGGCGAGAGCTTCTCGCACATGAGGGCCCAAGTTATATGAACATTATTTCGGGGCCAAGCCGTTCAGCCGATATCGAACAGACCATCGTTCGAGGAATCCACGGCCCCGGCAATGTCCATATGGTGCTGCTGGGGTAGGGCTCCTCATCACTGGCGGCTTTCTCTATCGGCTCGGTTGGGAGCCGGGGTCGTTGTCGGTGTGTTTGGTTTTGTGAACATCGCTTCCGGCGGAAAGTCTCCTTCTGCAGAGTTCTAGGCGGCGAACAAGCTGTTCTTAGGGTTTCTGAGAAGAGTAGATCGAACCAAGGGAGGTGTCCTGTGAGTAGACAAAGCGATCTCGATAACCACGCAAACCAGCTTAACCCAAACAGTGACTCTTATTGGGAATCCAGGGGAATGGAAGACCGCCCTGACGATTGGGAGGAGCGCAGACCAGGACAAATCGGAGCCGAAGGGAGGGTCGGCGGCCGAGACGCCCACCAAGAAATCGTAGTACCGCCGCCCCGGTGTCGTGGTACTCAGGGGACTCGATGCTGGGCGAGACGAACGCGAGGTGATATTCGCTCGTGCAATCAGGTCCTGCCGCGCGTTGACCCCACCCCAACCTGCCGATATGATGTCGCTCGTCCTCAGACCCGTACACCAATCCTAAGGAGGCGACACGATGCACGTCGGCAGCGGAGAACACACCTACGAGTGGATCGACACCTGGGCAAAGGTCCCCGATAGCCCGAGCACGCGGGAAGGCTGGTCCCATCACGGTGTCGTGGTCTCCGAGACCGGCGAGGTCATCAGCTTCCACCAGGAGGACCGCACCGTTCTGGTGTTCGACGCCGAGGGCAACCTAAACCGGTCGTGGCCCTCCGGTCTGACCGAGGCCCATGGTATGACGCTCGTCAAAGAGGGCGACGCCGAGGTCCTCTGGTTCGCTGACAACGGCAGGAAGCGGTTTTACACCGACCGGTACGAGTACCCGGATGGAGACGTGCAGGTGACCGGTCGTGTCGTCAAGAAGACGCTGGACGGAGAGACGTTGCTAGAGCTCAATACGCCGCCTCTTTCGGCCTACGACACGGGCAACTACATGCCGACCTGGGTCGCCGTCCATGAGGAGCGAATGGGTGGAAGCGGTGACGTGTGGGTCGCCGACGGCTACGGCCAGAACTACGTACACAGGTTCACCAAAGATGGCGGCTACGTGGCCTCAATCAACGGCGAGGAGGGAGACGCCGGCGCGTTTTCCTGCCCTCACGCAATATTCATAGACTACCGAAAGCCCGAAGCCGAGCTTTACGTCGCCGACCGGACGAACGGTCGCGTTCAGGTCTACGACGTCGATGGCGCCTGGAAGCGGACGTTCGGCGCGGACTTCCTGACGAGCCCGAGCGGTTTTGCGACAGACGGCGACCTCATGGTCATCGTCGAGCTGAGGGCCCGTCTCACCATCGTCGATCTCGACGATAAGCTCGTGACCTACCTCGGAGCCAACGAGGAGGTGTGCGAAGTGCCGGGCTGGCCGAACAACCAGGACGAGGGGGGCAAGCTGATTCGGCCCAAGGTACTCGAGCCGGGTAAATTCAACAGCCCACACGGCATGACGGTGGACCCGGACGGGAATATCTATGTGGCCGAATGGCTGATAGGCGGCCGCTTCGTCAAGCTGGTCAAGGCGTAGACCTCTACGGAGGCGCTCACGTTCCCATCACGGCTCGGTGAGCACGTCGAGGCCGTGATTCGGGAAACGGCGGTCGAGCGAGAATACGACGGGGTTTCCCGAAGACCGGGCTCTAGTCCAGATTGGGGCGTCGGCTACGGACACGAGGTTCGAGCCTCGACACATCCCAAAGGCTCGCACGACGAGTCCTCGTTCGATCCCGTGCACGATTATGTTCTCTCTACGGACAAGGTCCATCAGTCCGCCTAGGACGACGTCGCGAGAGACGCTGTAGAAAGACCTCAGAACGTAGGACGCCTCAGCAATGGCAACGCCAGTCAAGTAGAGGCGTTCTGTGTTTTCTATAATGGTGGCAGCGGTCGTTGCCTGTTCGGAAGGATCGCCGGTCAGATATCGAACGACCACGCTGGTATCTAGGAAGCCGGTCAATCTGCGGATCCTTGGATTGCCTCTTTGCGCCGGGCAGCCTCGGCTCACGCTGCGTCTCGAATCTCACCCCAGTCGTCATCGGGCCCAAGGGTCCTCTTGATGTGGCCGGCAAGGATACCCTTCAGCGATCTATGGTGCGTTGGTGGCACGAAGTGGACCTCCACGTACCCGTCGACGAACTCCTGGACCGTCTCCCATCCTGCTTCCACGCCCAGGGTGTCGCGGATTGCCTTCTCTATCACGACCTGGTCTTTCGATCCGACTTTGTGCCCCAGACCCTACTTACGTGTATTAGTATTACTTAACATAGCATGTTATACAGCGCGAGGGCAGTCGATGCGTTGCTCGCGAGCCACAGCCATGATCAAGGCTACTCGTATCGCAGGGCTTCCGCCGGGTAGATCCGAGACGCCTGGCGGGCGGGCAGGAAGGTAGCCAGGAACGAGAAGACATATGTCAGCGAGATTATCACGGCTATCTGGATCCACGGCACGACGAACCGTATGTTTTCGTCGGCCTCCTCGGCGCGTATGTCGTTGATCGCCTGGTATCCTAGCGTCAAACCGAGGACAACCCCGAGGGCCGTGCCGAGCAAAGCAACGAAGGAGAACTCGAGCAGAAAGCTCAGCTGGACCATCCGGCGACGATAGCCGATGGCGCGGAGCACGCCTACCTGCTGGCGGCGCTCGACGACGGCCCGGGTGCTGACGACCCCAAGTGCTGCGATGCCGACCACGATCCCGAGGCCCATGAAACCCGTGAAAAGCGAGGAGAACGCCCTGATTGCGCCGACGGCCTGGCGGAACGTCTCGACGATCGCCACAGTTTCCATCCCTTGTTCCACGAACGCCGCCTCTATGTCCTTGGCTATCTGCACCGCATCCACACCCTCAGCCAGCCTGAACTGATACGTGGTAACCGGGACTGGGAAGGGCAAGGCTTCGTCCACGGTGGCCTTCGACATGACGATGCCAGGGAAGCCCTCGTCGACGGACTCGTGGATCGTGTCCAGCACTGCGACGATCTCGACGGTGATGACCGCACCGCTGCGCGGCTCGCGCATTTCTATCTCGAAGGGCGACATGGACGCGTCGTCATAGAACGGCGGCCCCTCGATCTGAAAGGGCGGTAAATCGCTTTCGGCCTGGGAACGTGCGCGTAGGACGTGACCCTCGATTACGCCCAGACCAGGCTGCTCGATTACCTGCTGCCAGAGTTCCTGGGGCGTCGGGCCGTATCCATCGGCGATTAGTTTCAGACGATACTGGGACGCGGCCATGAACGCGTCGTCGGCCGCCCGAACCGCGTGGTCCCTCCACTGCTGGCGGTCCGCGCCCGCCTGGCGAGCTTCCATCTCGATCCTGGTGTAGCCTCCTATCGCCTCGAAGTCTTTCGAGTTCAGATTGGGCGCTTCGGCTACGGCCAACTGGATATCGTCGATAGGTGTGTTGACTCCAACGTCGCCTTTTACGTCCCAGGCGCCCGCAACGGTCTCCGGATCGTCGGAGAATGACGTGCTAAAGCTCTCGGTGAGCACCGACATGACCATCATAGTGAAGATGACGAGCGCGAACATAGCGAGGGTGAGGCCCGTGCGGAACTTGTCGCTCATCGGGTATGCCACAGCGGTCACCATGACGGGGCGCAGCTTGCCCATGCGGCTGGTAATCGACGATAGGATTTTCACGGGCACGTCCGCGTTGTACATGATGGTCCAGACCGCGGCGCCCACCATGAAGATCCCGGAGACGAACATCATCTCGAAGTCGCCCTCAAGCTGACCGGTCAGCGGCTCCAGGATGTTGATCGGCGTGATCCAGAAAGCGAGTATCACAAGACCGATGACCGTGGCCGCAACCCGGTCGACGGTTTGCGGCGCCATCGTGGTCCGCTGCAGGGCTCTTCTAATCATGAGGCCGACGCCGGCTATCACGAGAGACGCTCCGGCGGTGAAGGGGGCGTCGCGTTTGATGTCAATGCCCCACCAGATGAATCCAGCACCGACAATCACGGTAAGCCATCCACGGAGTAGATATGGCCAGACGAAGCGAAGCAAAGCCGCTACTATGTCTCCGATCCAGATGGGGAAAATCACTACCCACACGATCACGAGAGCAATGTTTTTCAGGAAGGTTAGCCAGCGCAGCCTAACCAGTGACATGACTGAGCGTAACAGGAAGATCACGGGTCTCGCGACGGCTTTCGGTAGGCCGACAAACCTCGCCGAGAAAGGGGGTTCTCCCGAAGGGATCAGGGGTTCGGGGAGGTCTCTGATGGCCATCACGATGTTGAGACGGCTGACCCTGTTGGCGGAGAACGCCACGGTAGCGAAGGTGATGGCCATGCCCAGGCAGTAGGCGACCACGATGCTTCGCAGCTCGAAGTGGGTTATCAGCCGGAAATCGAGGTCCAGCGATTCGAACAGCTGGGACACGATCGAGACTATCAGCGCGCTGACTCCAAGGCCGATGACGACGCCGACGGCTGCGGAGACGAGGGCGTATGCAGTCCCTTCGTACAAGAACATCTGGACGAGGTGACCCCGCTTTGCCCCAACCGCCCGGGCCATGCCCATTTCCGAACGGCGCGCGGCGGCGAGCATGACGAAGATCAGGAAGATTAGCAGGATGCCTACACCGATCGAGAAGAGCGCCATCGTCACGAATATCGAGACGATGCCGCTCCCGGCCTGGTCGGCCTGCGTCAGCAGCGTGTGTTTGAAGTCGAAGACCCTGAATTCGCCAAGGTTGGCGAAGAGTGCAATCGCTTCGGACTCGATCTGTCGAAGCTCGGCGTTATGGAGTGTGATCAACACCGTTTCGGTTAGTTGGAGGTCGCCGAAACGACTGATCAGGTCGTCTGTCAGTTCACTTTTTTCCAGCTCGGTACGAAATGCGGACAGCCGGGTCTTCGCGTCGCCTAGGAGCGAGCTCTCCTTTTCGGCGAGGGCCTCGCGGACATCGGGTTGATCGAGCAACTCCTTGAGCTTGAGCGCGATCTCTCGGTCCGTGAAGCGCACTCTGAGACTTTCGGTCACTTCCTCGCTCAGCTTATCGCCGGTAAGCTCGTCACCTCTGTTGGATACGACGATCAGGTTGACCTGGCCCTCACGGTCGAACAGCGCTTGAGCCCGATCGAGGGGAAGGACAAGAGTGGACTCGGCGCCGGCGAGACCACCACGCTCGATGATCGTGTGTACGGTTAGAACTATTGGCTCGTCTCCGACGAACACCTGGAGTTCGTCGCCGGCCATCGCCTGCATCTCGTCGGCCGCCTGATCGTTGATCAAGGCCTGTCCGAGGCCAAGCTGGTCGAGCCGCACGTCGTCGCCGGAGGTCGATTTGAAGGGCCCAAACCCGCCGAGCTTCGACGGGTCGATGCCAACGATCCTCATGCGGCCTTCGCTCAAGGACGTCCTGGTGTTCAGTGTCGGGGCCGTCTCGGCGAGCTGGGCCAGAACACCGTCGATCCTATCGTCGGTCAATAGCTCGGTTTCGAGCTCCGAGTATTGGATCGCGGGCAAGTAGGGGTTTATTCCAAAGGTGTCGCTCGCTCCGGCCCTGGCATAGACGACAACTTCGTCGATGTGGCCCATCGACTGAAGCGCCTCATTGCGGATCGAATAAGTGAGCGTGTCGCCGGTGCCGAATGCGGCAGCCATGATGACGGTGCTCAGCATCACCCCGACGACGATCAGGACGGTCTGGCCCGGGCGTCGGGGGATCGGGCGCAGGCCCATCTTGAGCATGACACGATTGCGCACGGCCAACCAGAGGACGACGGCCATGGTGCCGACGAACAAGACCAGAAGCACCCTCATGATGACGTCCATGGAGAGGCCGAAAAGTTCTTCCATTAGACGGTTGCCTGGGGGGACGGAGAAGGCGGATCGGTGGGTCCATGCCCGTCTTCATGGATCATTCCGTCCCGCATACGCACGATCCGGTGTGCGCGCTGTCCGACTTCGAGGGAGTGAGTAACAATGATGAAGGTCTGCTCGTTTTTGCGGTTGAGGTCGACCATCAGGTCGATGGTCTCACCGGCGGTCTCGCTGTCAAGATCGCCGGTAGGCTCGTCGGCCCAGACGATGGCGGGCTCGTTCACGAGGGCCCGCGCGATGGTTACTCGTTGGCGCTGGCCGCCTGACAGCTTTGCTGGGATGTGATTGGCCCGATCGGCGAGGCCGACCATGTCCAGCATTCCGATGGCCTTTCGGCGGGCCTCCGACGCGTTCGTGCCGGACACAAGTAGCGGCATCTCGACGTTTTCGACGGCGCTGAGAACCGGAAGGAGGTTGTACAGCTGGAAGATAAAGCCCATGCGGCGGGCCCGATAGTCGGTGCGCTCGTCGTCAGGCAGGTCGTGAAGCACAACGCCGTCGATCAGGACCTGTCCGGAGTCGATGTCGTCCAGGCCCGACAACGTATTGAGCAAAGTCGTCTTGCCGCAGCCGCTGGGACCCATGATGGACACCATCTCACCGCGCTTGACTTCGAGGTCTACCCCCCTCAGGGCGTCGACTTTGACTGGGCCGGTTTCATAGGCCTTGCTGACTCCGCCCGCAACAACGATTAGATCGTCCATTTGGTCACACCTGCTGGTATTACTGAGCGAGGATGATACAAGGTAATCGTCTTGGAAACGTTACCGAGGGCGTTACGGAGATAGAAATGGGCGTCGGGGCTCCGCGGCAGTGGGACCGGTTTCTTAGTGCCGAGGAGCGAACGGCCAGCAAGGGACGGTCTAGGCGTTGTGGGCACTGATCCGGCGAATTGCCTTTCGCAACTCATTGCGAAGTTCGTCGGGGTGCGTCAGCCAGATTTGGTGTGCAGCGTCGGGTATCTCTACGTAGTGGCCGTTTGGCATCAGATTCGCAAGTTGTTGTGTTGGTCAACTAGGCCTGATGTCCTTGCCAGCGTTTATGAAAAATGCTGGTAAAGACAGTTCGGCAATTTCCTGGAAGAGCGTCGGGCGCTTGATGGAGGCTTTCCAAGACTTGTTTCCTTCTAGATTGACGTCGGGATGAGCTTTGAATTCGATGTCCACGTGATCCTCGCCGACCTCCTCGAGCCGACGGTGGTAAGCGGCATTTCAGTCCCTATCATTCACGACTCTGCCGCCGGCCACTCCGATCAATCCGATTACGCGACTCGGATGTCGCAGCGCGTAGGCCCGTGTAACATCCGGACCCGTACTGTGGCCGCCGACTATACAGCGCTCGATTTCGTATGCGTTACAAGACGGCCTCGGCGTCCGTAAAGAGGGTGTCTAGGTCGTAGTTCCTGTCCCAGTCGGACTTTCCACAGCCCCGTGGTTCGAAACGGATAACGCGACAGAGGTCATCAATCATGTGAGCAACTGGCGCAAGGTAGTCGTCGCAGTCAGGGCCGCCATTGAAAAGCAGAACGGGAAGCCCGTTACCGGTTGTGATTGACCATAAGCGAGCGGTTCCGGAAGTGACATACTTTTCGCCGAGTTCGGTCGCCATCGGCCGCTCCGGGTGGAATTGAGAGTTTCGATCTCGGCCACATGTCGGCCGCAATCCGGCGCACATAGGTACTGGGAGCCAGAGGTCTTCTGCAGATGTTCTATCCTATCGGAACTGTTCGGACCCAGGAAGTGGAAGGGTTCGGATTGGGGTGAAGTGGCCGAGGCTCCGATCATTTCGTCCGGTTGACAGCATAGGTAGCCACACGTACACTCGCGGCCATTCTGCCCGTCGCGCGAGCTGGACGCATGCCGAATGGTACACCGGGAATTAGCAGTCAAACACTACGCTCGGTCGGCCACGTTGCTGGGCGCGGCGCTGATATCGAGCGTGCTGGTTGGCCACTTAGCGTGCGGGTCAGGCGGTGGCATACCGGCTCTCGACAGCGAAGGGACCGTCGGCCGGTATACCTCGATCACGATAGGGTCGGACGGGCTGGGGTTGATCAGCTACCTTGATTCCGGACCGGGCCTTCTTCTTGGAGGTACCGCGACGTCCGTCGAGGCGGAGTTCGTCTACGGAAGCCCCCTCGAATCGGGCAGCGGCAGCCTCAAGGTTGCGCATTGCTCCAACGCTGATTGCACCATCGCGACGACCGCCATTCTCGACGCCAATGGAGAGGTGGGCCGCGACACCTCGATCACTGTGGGCTCCGACGGTCTTGGGATCATCAGCTACTTTGACGTGGGAAACCGCGACCTGAAAGTCGCGCACTGTTCCAACACCGAATGCAGCAGCGCTGCGATGTCCACCGTCGATAGCGAGGGAGACGTGGGCAGGTTCTCCTCGATAGCTGTCGGAAGCGATGGCTTGCCGTTCATCTCATACTGGGACATCGGCAAAAGCACCCTCAAAGTGGCCCATTGCGAAGACCTGGCGTGCAGCACGGCGACGACCGCGACGCTTGACGAGGACGGCAGGGTCGGCATGTACACCTCGGTCGCGATAGGCACGGACGGCCTGCCGCTGATCAGCTACTTCGACATCGCCAACAAGGACCTGAAGATCGCTCACTGCACGGACGCCGAATGCAGCGACGGAACGACAGCCACGTTGGACAGTGAAGGAAACGTTGGCCAGTACACTTCGATAGCCATAGGGTCCGACGGGCTCGGTCTTATCAGCTATCTGGACGGCACCGACAGTGACCTGAAGGTTGCTCATTGCCTGGACGTCGAGTGCTCCAGGGCGGAGCTTGTCACGATAGACTTGGAGGGCAAGTTCGGCCGGTATAGCTCGGTGACGATCGGCGGCGACGGCCTGGCGCTGGTCAGCTATTGGGACGCGGAGAAGGGCGACCTCAAGGTAGCCCATTGTGACGACATGGCGTGCAGTTCGGCTTCCACGCTCGCGGTTGATACGCATAGTAACACGGGTTGGTACACATCGATCGCGACGGGAAACGACGGTCTGGGGCTGATCAGCTATTTTGATTTCGCGGAACTCGACCTGAAGGTGTTTCACTGTCCGAATGCGACGTGTGATCGGGACGAGGCGCAGCGATAGAGCCAATGCCATAGGGCTTAGCCGAAGAAGGAGCGACGATGATCAGCACTACGACGGCCAAATATCGAGTTGGTGTCATAGGTTGTGGACGAAAAGGAACGGGCCACGCCCGCGGGTATCAGACGCATCCCATGACGGAAGTGGTGGCGGCCTCGGACCCGGACCAGGAGAACCTTGACCTGTTCTGCAAGCGGTTCAACGTGACTGCCAGCTACAGCAGCTATGAGGAGATGCTGCAGAAGGAGCAGATCGACATAGCTGCGCCGATTCTGCCGGTCATCGCGAATCCGGACGCGGTTGTGGCGTGCGCACAGGCCGGAGTCAAGGCGATCTTCTCGGAGAAGCCGATATCGGGGAGCCTGGAGGACGCCGACCGGATGGTCGAGGCCTGCCGGTCCCGCGGGATACCGTTCGCCTGCGGAGACTCATACAGGAGTTTCCCTCAGCTCTGGGACGCCCGATCCATGATAGAGGCCGGAGACCTGGGCGAAGTCCAGAGTATCAACCTCTACCAGCCGACCAACGAGATCTCAGGCGGAGGCTGTCAAGGGCTGAGCGTAACGCGGATGTTCGCCTGGGACGCGGACGTGGACTGGGTGACCGGCTGGGTGGCGGGCGATCCTCAAAGCGACGAAGACCAGGCGATGGGCGGATACGTCCGCTTCGCCAACGGCATCGAGTGCTTCATCCACTTCAGAGACGCGGCCAAGAAGGGAATCGAGATCATCTGCAGCCGTGGCGTCTTCTACAGCGACTGGTACACGTTCCGTATCTGGACGATGGAATCGAGGGACGGAACACGGCTATCCGACCTTCATGAGCTTGCAGACCGGTTTCCCGAGTCCAACATCGGGAACCGGTCCTACGCCGAAGATGGCTACCGTGTAGCCGGGTTTCGGCAGATTTCGGGGATCCAGTCGATAGTCGACTCGCTCGAGAACGGGACCGAACCCGCCTGCCCGGGTGATAGCATGCGCAAGGCGCTCGAGATCGGCATAGCTCTGCGCGAGTCACACCGACATGGCCACGCTCCTGTGAAGCTGCCCCTGGAAGACCGCAGCCTCAAGATATATCCGCACCAGGGACGGTGGCTCAACAAGAAAGAGGTGTACGGGAAGGAGCAGTACGCCAAGGAGATTGGGGCCTTTGAGAAGCCACGATCGTAGCCGTGCAGACTACGTTGTTTCGAAGGTGACTGTTGCCCCGTTCAACCTATGAACAACTAGAGTTTCCAGAAGTCGTTGTTCGTGCGATCGCGTTGGCCGAGCGAGTCGGATTTCCGCTCATGCCAGAGGGAAGACCAATCGGCTACAAGGTCCACCTTCGGCTTGCATACCCCAGGTTGGGATGCTGTTGAGGTTTTTGGCATCGAGCAATCCGGGCGGCCTTATAGCCGAGCATGGAACCGGGGCAGGAGTCGGGGCGGCGTGGCTGACAAGTGGATTGATCGGTGGCGCCCGCCTCATATTCGCAGAGAGGGATGGTGAGTTGGCTGACCAGAGTTCGAGGCTGTTCAGAGAACTCCCAGCCGTCGAGATCAGGAGTGGCGACGAGCCATACGATCTGCTCTTCACCGACGCCAGCTTCCGAACGGGCTTCGATCCATCCAACTGGAACAACATCATCGAGTTGGTCAAGGTAGCTGGACAGATCGTCATGGACGATTCGCACCCCGTCGATCTGTGGCCGCCCGAGTGGGATGACCTGGTGGACGCGAAGCGGGAGTTCGCACTTCGTAATCTAAGAGTAGCCGGCGCCGAGATCAGGACGACTGCGACAACGGCGGCTCTGATAGCGACACGTGTGGCGTGAGGGGCGGGTACATCACCAACAGATCGAGACGAAATGACCCAAACAACCGAACGATCTACTGAGGCGGAAGCAAGGATGCCGCCCCAGTCCTACGGGATCATATACAACTGGGACGGCAACCCGCACGGCTACTCCGGGTATCCGCAGTCTCTCGACGACTTCCTGGAGAAGGTGTACGCGCCTATCAAAGATACTCAGGTGGGCGCTCTTTTCTGGTGCGTCGGCCAACACGAGGCCAAGTGGCCCTCGACCGAGATACCGATGATCGGCGACTCGGTTGACCGCAGGTACGACACCGTGCAGGACATGCAGAGGGCCGAGAACGTCCGGGTGCTGTTCGAGCGGAATGAAGACCCATATGGCGCAATAGTGGCAAGGGGTCGCCAGATAGGACTGGACGTATATGCGTCGGTGCGCATGAACGACAACCACTTCTGGGCGGCCGGGCCGCGCGGCGAGGCGGCCCATCCGGTCGACCGGACCTACTGGATGTCCGACACGACGCAGCCTCTGCGACCAGAGGACATGGCGAGGACGACGGCCAGCGAGCTCACGCAGGCCCGCAAGGACCACCCCGAGTGGTGCCTCGGATACAGCGCGCCGCCCTGGGCGTCGACTTCGTGGAACATGGCCGTCCCTGAGGTACGAGAGCTACGACTCCAGTACCTGTCGGAGGTGTGCGAGCTGGCCGATTGGGACGGCATCGAGCTGGACTGGCAGCGGCACTCGTTTCACCTCCCCGAGCACGACGGCTACCGGTTACGCTACACGCTGACCGACTTACAGCGTGCCGTCCGCAAGATGACGGATGGAAACGCGGAAAGGCGC
>CAUZJF010000018.1:0-16017 GCA_963579975.1 Dehalococcoidia bacterium | reverse complement strand
CCCCTCCTTCGACGAACCGGGTGATCGCGCCGGCCTGTTCTTCACTCATGCAGGCCACGTTGGGCATGATCAACACCTGGTAGTCGATGCCCTGCTGCACGTCCTCATCGAGTACGACGTCGAAGGGAACGTGGAGCTCGGCCAGCGCCTGGCCGATGCCGCGGACGTTCTCAGGCATTTTGAAGCCCTTGTGCACACGGTCCGGGAGGTACCAGTGAGCCGTCGGCTCCGACATCAGAACGGCCACGTCCGCCACCGGCTCGACCCCCGTGTAATACTGCTCGTTCTTCTCGATAAAGTCGTAAGTGCGCCTGACGCCGTTGGCCCTCACCTTATCGACCTTCAACAGATCGGCCTTGACGTGGTGATTGGCCCCATTGAAAGCCGATGCCTCGGCGAGGCCGAGCCGCAGGTGTTCCGGCTGGTATGGGCCGGTCGCACTGTTGAGCCGATACCAGATCGGCCCGCGTTTGAGGGCCGCACCGTACTTCCAGTCAATGGCGGAGGTAATCGGCCTGAGCTCTCCACCCTCTGGAGGAGTATTGGGGCGGGGCGGATCGCCCTTCTCGAACAGCACCACGTCGACCACCTTCGCGACCTGGTTTGTGGATGACCCCTTTGCTCCACCCCCACCCTGGTACGGCGGAGCGATATTCGGGTACACGATGATGTCCTGTTTCCCTTTGTGGGCCTGGCGGGTGACTACGTCCAGCGCATCGACGACGGACTTGTCCCTGAACTTGATGAAAGCCTGCCAGACCGGGTCGTCCCAGTCCGGCGCCGTGGGCAGCGCGCACTCCCAACCGAGAGTCTCTTTGGTGTAAGACCTGAAGCGGGCGCGGCAGTGGTCGCAGTAGCAGGCCCATGCCTCGGCCGCGCCCTCCTCTTGGGAGCCACGTAAGGCGCGAGGCACAAAGCAATTGTCGTAGAAGAGAGCGTCGGGACCGTATTCCACCGCCTTGTCGACCATCTCTCTCAAGAAGGCCAACCAGCCCTCGTTGTTCAGACATCCCATATATCTGGAGCCGGCACCCCCGTAGAGGGCCGGCGTGCCGTCCTGGTAGACCATGAGCCAGTCTTTCGACTCCGGACGCTGTTCGAACATCGGCTTCCAGTTGATGTTGGTGAGCTTCATGTAGAAGCTCACCATGATGTCCTCTCGATGGCACTTCTCGATGAACTCCGGAATCAGCTTCCAATTCCACGTCTCCCGCTGGCCCGAAGTGCCGGTGAAGCTCAGTAGGATGAAGTTGGAGTTGATCTCTTTGGCGACATCGATAAGGCTCTCGTCATACGTGTTCCGTTCGTCTTTGAGGTACCGAAAGTCTGCGATCTCTACTGCCATAACCGAGCCTCCGAGAGTGGGGTTCCGTGGTCGTCGTTAATCTATCACCGCCGCAGTACAATGTCAGCCCTATGGCTCCACCCGCCTGTCCTGAGCGAAGCCGAAGGGTCTCCTGAGCAGGGGGCGGTCACACCTGCGCTGTGACCACCTCCGGCGGCCTCAAGTGCCGGGGATGGAACCTCCACGGCGAGCTTGGGGACGGTACGACCGCCAACCGGACCACGCCGATCGACGTGACAGGGTTCACCAGCGGTGTGGCTGCTGCCTCAACAGGAGACGGCTAGGATGAGGGGGAGATTCCCCTGCACCGCAACGCTCGCATCCGGAGCAGTTACTTGGGAGCTTGTCGAACCATGGCGCCCTTCGACGGGCTCAAGGTGAGCGGAAAATATCTGCCTTATAGCAAGAACCGAAAAGACCCTGACATAGCCCACCTGAGTGTTGAACATGCCGAACGGCTGTGCTATTGTGTCCCCTGGGGATTGGCTCGGGTTTGTCCTATTGCCTTCATGCGCGCATTGGCCTGCCTATAGGTGCGATTCAACACAATTCGACAAATTTCGACACATGGTGAGCTCGTCGAACCACCGCCGACTGGCTCATTGGTGAGCAGGAAAATATCTACCTTATAGCAAGAACCGAAAGACCCTGGAAACGTCCTCAGCTACGACTCCAAGCTGGGATCGCTAGTACCATGTCCCGCCAAGAGGTTTAAGTTTGACGAAAAAGAAGATTCTCGTAACAGGCGCTGCCGGCTATGTCTCGGGCAGGATGCTCCCCGAGCTGCGCGAGCGGTATGACCTGGTGTTGTTGGACGCCTCGGCCACGTGGAGCCCAGACCGACCTCACGCCGTCGGCACTCGCGTCGAAGACGTGCAGGTCGCCGACCTGCTCGACCCTGACCGCAGCAAATACCAGCACTTCTTCGAAGGCGTCGACGCCGTCGTGCACCTGGCATACATCCGCCAGCGCGAAGAAACGGCTATCGACCGCTACACCAGCCAGCGCGAGAACGTGGACATGGCGTACAACGTCCTGCGGGCGGCCTACGATGCCGGTGTACGGCGGGTCGTCTCGGCAAGCTCCAATCACGCCGCCGATTGGTACGAGCGCGAGATGCTCCACGACCGCAAGATGGAGGTGCTCGACCCCTACGACCTGGCCCTGTCGGACAACTACTACGGCTGGTCCAAGGCCACCTACGAGCATCTGGGCTTTCTGTTCGCGTGCGGCAGCTTCGGTCGGAAGATGGACGTCGTTATGGTGAGGATCGGATCGCCCGGAGAGGTAAAGCCCAACGAGGACCCGAGAGCCTTCAAGAGGACCCTGGGCTCCTACCTCAGCCAGCGCGACCAGACCCAGCTCTTCGTCAAGTCCATCGAAGCGCCCAACATCGAGAACGAGCACGGGATCCCCTGGCTCGTCGTCTACGGCATCAGCAACAACACCCGGGGCTTCTGGTCCCTCGTCAACGCACGCAAGATCATCGGTTACGAGCCCGAAGACGACTCGGAAGTCAGGTTTGCCGGCGACATCCAGGGATTCCTGGCCGGCGACGGCGCGAAGGCCGGCCCAGGCCGCCTGGGAAGATAATTCACCACAGAGAACACAGCGGGCACAGAGAATAGGAAATATCTTTCCTTTGCTCTGTGATCTCCGTGTTCTCTGTGGTTAAACCTCCGGAGGGGTGATGGATAAACCGAAGCTGATCTACTACCAGGATGCCCACCACTTCCATGCGAAGCGGCTCGACCCGCCCGTCAGCCGCCACAAGCTGCGGAGGCCCGTCGACGAGCTGCTGGGGACGAGCGTAGACGTGCTGGCCTACGGACTCGGGTACGGCGACGTCTACTTCCACGACAGCAAAGTCGGGCGGGTCGTCGGGCACAAGCAAGAGGTGTGGGACAGCTTTATCGACTGGCGGATCATGCGCATGGTGCGCGACGCCAGAGAGATGGGGACCGACCAGCTCCGCGAGGTGATCGAGCGGAGCCGCGAGACCGGCCTCCGAGTCTTCCCGAGCCTGAAGCTGCAAAGCTGCGACAGACCGGGCTCCGACCGGTGCGGGCTTTTGAAGTGGGCCCGGTGGCAAGAGGTCTGCCTCGGCGAGAAGAACGAGCAACACCCCCGGTACGAAAACTGCTACGACTACGCCCATCCTGACGTGCAAGAAGCCAAGCTCGGTATCGTGCGCGAGGTCCTTGAAGACTACCGCGCCGAAGGAATCGAGCTGGACTTCATGTTCGTCCCGAAGTTCTTCCGTTCGGGCGAGGAGGGGAAGAACGCGGCACTGATGAGCCGGTTCGTCGCCAGGGTCCGTGAGATCGCGGACCGGGTGGGAACCGAGCAAGGCCGCGAAGTCGGGGTGATGGTGCGGGTCTTCGACAAGCGCGACTATAACCTGAAGCTCGGACTCGACGTCGAGACGTGGCTGCGAGAGAAGAGCGTGGACATCGTCGTCGGGCAGGTGTCGGACCAGTTCTTCGACACCGGACTCGACGCCGGATGGCTGGCCGGTGCGGCGAAAGACTCAGGCGCCTCCGCGTACATCCGTCCGCCACGACGGATCTACGACGAGCGCACGGCCTTCCCCAGCGTCGAGATGTACCGGGCGCTGGGCCAGACGCTTCGTTCCCAGGGCCTCGACGGGATGTACGTCGGGTACCTGCGTTGGCCCTTCGGCGAGGAGGAGTACCAGGTTCTACGGGAAGCGGCAGACCCCGACGCGACGGCGAGACGGAGCAAGCGCTATCTTCTCCAGCCGCGAGAGCCTGGACTCACCTTCGAGGAGATACTCGACTACACGGGAGACTGGCAAGACCCGCCTCGAAACGAGGTGGACCCCTTCACCGACCCACCCGATCGCCAGATCCCTCTCGATCTCGAAGACGGCAAGACCGCGAGGGTCACGATTCCCGTCTCCGACGACGTGGAGAGCGCACGGAAGGACGGTGACATGCGGAGCCCGGTGCTGACCATCCGCTTCGCGAACTTTTGCACAGACGACGAAATCGAGATCAGGTTCAACGGGACCACACTGCCTCTGGAAGACGCCGAGATCACCGACGAGCGAGGCTTGGGAATCCCGGTCCGGCCGGGCCGCAGCCCCTTCCTTGCTCCGCTTGGGATGGCCGCGCACTGGTTCAGGTTCCGGCTGGACCCGGACTTGTTGAACCAAGGCGAGAACGCGGTCGAAGTTCAGGTCCACCGCATGGCGAAGGAAGCCGGGTTCACCCGCTCGATCAACGGCGTCGAAATACAGACGCGCTACAAGGAGTTCACTCGCCCCGTAGGCCTCGGTGTGGACAGAGTACCGCCCCTGTCGACCTGAGCCACGCGTAACCGCCGTGAGGTACCCTACGTGTTTGCCCGCTGCCCCAATCGGCGGTTCTGAACGCTTAGTAGTAGCTTCCCGCTTTCGTCAAAGGGTCCCAACGAGCCATCATCAGGTGGTCGAGGAGCACTTCCTGAGCAACAGGCGACCCGATGCGGTAGAGAGCGTGGATGGCCTTGCCTCTGACATAGCGGTTCTCGTCTTGCAGCGCGGCTCTGAGCGCGGACACGGCGTCGATGGCATGCTGCCCGATCTGGCACAGAGACAGCACAGCCGCGCGCCGGACTTTCTCGTCCTGATCGCCCAGGGCTTTGGCCAGCGGGAGAACAGCCATGGGGCCGTCCTGACTGACGGTGCCAAGGGCCTCTGCTGCGTGGGCTCGGACCGATTCCGCCGGATCGGTCAGGGCGTCTATCAGAGCTGGAATCCCGTCCCGGGCGGCCAGCCCGATGTCGCAGATCGTCTCGGCAGCGCTCTCACGCGTCGACCAGATCGGGTCGCGTAGCGCCTCCACGAGATCGCCCACCGCCGGCGCTCCAATGGCAGTGAGAGCGTAGCTGGCGTTCCGACGTAACGTCTCCGATTCGTCTCGCAGCAGCGGCATCAGGTGCGGTACCGCAGCCGCGCCCATCGCGCCAAGCGTATAGGCCGAACGGAGGCTGGCTGCCGTCCCTCCTTCGTTCAGGCGCCCGACGTGCTCTCCGATTTCGGCAGTCGACCCGGCGCCGTTCGACGATTGGTGGCCGGAATGCCAGTCCCACTGGCCTGCCCAAATTACGTCGTCGTCTCCATCGCCCTTCCACTCCCCCCGGTCCCCGTTCCAACTCGGGCTTCTTGGCTCCTCCATGCGGGTGAAGAGGAACTTCATCATGAACCGATCCTTCTGGCTGCGGTTCGCAGTTCCGCGATGGAAGATGTCGTAGTGAACGATATTGACCGTGCCCGCTTCCCCGGCCATTAGAGCGCCACCCTCCGAATCGTCCCATGGCGGGTCCTTCCGATCCCGGTTGCTGTAGTAGTGACTTTTCGCGAGAACTCCGGTCGGTCCCATGTCATCCGTCGTATCTTGCGGGTAGTACATCGCCATCGCCCATCGGGTGCGGTGCCGGCGTCGGGTCATGCTGTCGATGTGGAGCTGCTGGCCGGGGCTGCCCGGTTGGTTGAAGTGGACGTGCCGGTGAGGGTACATGTAGTAGTTATGGCCCAGCATGGCCGTTAGAGCACCAACGACGCCGGGGTCTTCGAGGACAGCTCTAATTTCAGGGACACGAGCCAGGAGGTTGTTGCCGGGTTGTCCTTCCTTCTCGAACAACTCCTGAGTCCTTTGGTAGACATCCTCGTGAAACTCCGGGGGCAGCCCCGTTTTGGCGATGACGTATCCGTTGACGATGAATTCACGCATTTGCTCGTCGTTAAGCGGCTTATTCGCCATGGTCGACTCCTTTCCCGAATTTTGGGCTCGACGATGATGCGACAATGTTACGTTCAGTAAGGTGCCCGCGCAACGCGGTTCCGAATTCGAAGGTGCGTGAGCGCCATAGCTATTTCAGGGAGGCAGCAGATGTGCAGGAGCATCAAGACGCTACGCGGACAGGAAGACCCGGCAACTCACGAGGAAGTCCAGGCGGCCGCGCTCCAGTTCGTGCGAAAAATCAGCGGCTACCACGTACCTTCGGCTGCTAATGAAAACGCGTTCAACGAGGCGGGCGACGAGATCGCGGCGGTCTCGAGCAAACTCCTTGGTTCCTTGAGACCCGGTGCGAGGGTCAAGACGAGCGTCTCCTTACCTTACAGCGAGGGGTGAGGTCAGCTAGTCCAACAAAAAAGCGCCCCGGTGTCGACACCGAGGCGCTCGTGTTTCCGCGTGATCAGTCGAGCTCAGAACGCGTAGGAGTCTATGAGCTCCTGGGCCGTCTTGCTCTGGGCCTTGGCGTGTATCGCTTCCATCCGCTCGTGGAAAGCTGTGCGGCCTTCAGCCTGGTAAAGCAGGCCGACTGGCACTCCACCGTTGTTCACGATCTCATGCGCCGCCTTGAGGTCCGACGGATCGTGGTCCTCAGGAATGTTCCAGGCGATGGGCTCTATGCCCTTCTTGGCGTTCCCTTTCAACTGTTCGAAGGTGTTGTTGTACTCAGTGCAGGGCGATTGCACGTGCACGATAGCGAAGCCTTCGTATTCCATGGCGTTGTAGATCATATCGGCAAGATCTTTGATCTTGCTGGACATCGCGGACGCCACGTGCGAAGCGCCGACGCTGAGGTACAGCCGAAGCGCATTCAGTCCGTCCTCGGGCTTGCCATATGGGGTCGAGCTGGTGATTTGTCCCTCCGCGGCCGTCGGCGAGCTCTGTCCCTTGGTCAGGCCGTAAACAGCGTTGTCCATTATAACCGCACACACGTTGAGATTGCGCTGGGCCTGAGGGGCGATATGCTCCATGCCGATACTTAGGAAGTCGCCGTCACCGGCCACTATCACCACGTTCAGATCCGGGCGACCCGCTTTGACTCCCATGGAGATGGGCAGGCTCCTGCCATGAAGCCCATGGATCCCATAGGGCTGTGGCCCCTCAATCACGTGCACCATGTTGCCCGAGCAGCCGATTCCCGCGACTACAACGGTGTTCTCAACGGGCTCTTCGGTCTCGATAAGACGGCGCTGAACAGCCTGTTCCAGAGCGCGCCTGACACCGAAATCACCGCAACCGGGGCACCATTTGAAGTCGTACTCCGGGTTCTTGTCACTCATACCGCCACACTCTCTTTCGAGGACACCCCGGTTCTCTCGGATATCCGCCGCACCAGGTCTGAGACGTGGAAAGGAAGGCCCGTGTACTGCGTGATAGACTCGGCCCGCACGCTCATACTGCGCAGGAGCGACGAGAACTGGCCGAGATAGTTCAGCTCGGGGACGAGTACCAGTTCTTTTTGCCGGAGCTCGTCCAGGAGCGCCGGTGGCAGGGGATTCAGGTACATCGTGTAGTACCAGCCAAGATCGGCGCCACCATCGATCAGCCGTAGGTACGCCTCTCGGGACGGTCCCTTTGAGCCGCCCCACGGCATCAACGCGACCGACGCGCCCGTATTATCGGACTCGTAGGTGCCGTCTTCAAGGAGCTCAAGCTTGCTGAAGCGCCGCTCGGTCATCTGAACGTGTCTCTCTGGCAGATGGGTGGTGTCCCCCATCCCATCATGCTCGCTGGCGTTTGCGACGTAGCTGCCTGGGCTACCCGGGATCGGCATTGGCGTTAGCTCGCTCGCCTCGTAGCGCTCGTACCCGTTGGATCCTGAATAGACTTGCCGCTTTTCGATGACGAGCTTGTCCAGGTCGGGTTTTAAAATGTTCTGTTTTCGTTCGGCCAGGGCGTGCTCGCTGAGGAGTATCACAGGGCCCTGATAGCGCTCGGCCCAGTTGAACGCCGCCACAGTAGCGTAGAAGCACTCCTCGACGGTGCCCGGCGCGATCACGGGGAGAAGGACGTCGCCGTGAGCGGGGGTCAGTGCGTTCAACAGGTCGGACTGCTCCGTCTTCGTCGGCAGCCCCGTGGCGGGCCCACCACGCTGTACGTCGGCGACGACTATCGGGATTTCGGCCATCCAAGCAAAACCAAGACCTTCGCTCATCAAGGAAAAACCGGGCCCGGCGGTGGCCGTCATGGCTTTGACGCCACCGTAGCTGGCCCCAATTATCGAATTGATCGACTCGATCTCAGAGCTCACCTGGTAGGCAAACTGACCTTCCCCTACCAAACGCTCTTCCATCCATACCAGGATGGTCGTGGCCGGGGAAATCGGATAGCCTACAAAGAATTCGAGCCCCGCGGCCATCGCGCCGAGGCTGATCGCCTCGTTCCCGTTGACCATGATTTGTTCGTGGTCCGGTCTCGACGGGTCCGCGAGCTGCCCCAGACTAAAACCGCTCTTTATCGCCTCCTCGCGACCCAGCGAGAGCGCCTCGATGTTCTGCGGAACGGTCTTCTCGCCGTATCGCTGTACGTTGGACCAACGCCATCTGACGAAATCTTCGAGCACCGCCTGGGGCATGTCTGCGAGCTTGGCAAGTGCACCCATCACAACCATATTGCCCGCCCTGAGATTGCCGGTCGATTTTCCCAGGCGCTCGAAGGCGATCCCCAGGCTCTTACCGTCGTCGGGCAGCTCGAACCTGCCCGAGTCGTAGAGCACCACGCCGCCTTCGCCGACCTCGTCTTTGTGGGCCTCGTAAGCGTTCTCGTTGAACGCCACCAGAACGTCCAACTCGTCACCGCGGCTGAGCACGGGATCTGTCGAGACGCGAAGCTGGAACCACGTCGGTCCGCCTTTAATCTGAGACGGGAAAGTGGCGAAGGTCTGACTGTGGTATCCGGCTTTGGTGGTTGCAGCGGCGAACCCGTCAACTACTGTGAGGAAACCGTCGCCACCCTCACCCGCGAATCTTACGATGAAGTCTTTCTTCCGCACTAAGGCCTCCTGCCATTTCAGCGGACTCTCCAAACCGCAGTTTCGCCCGAGGGTACGAACGGCATCCGTTTCCCGAGAAAGAAATCCAGGGAGAGGTCGGCTGCCTGATTCGGTTACACTACTCGGTCGAAGGTTGCTGAAATGCTACTTGGCTAGCTTCAAATATACCAGGATTGAATCGAGAGTGTCAATTGAATTCGTACTTGTAAACGCGTTCACGAAGGGGCTGACGGGCCACCGGCGCGTGCAGCCCAGTTACTCTTCGAGCACCAGATGAAACGCAAACGGGCCCACGACAAGGAAGACCGCGTCATAGGCCGCCAGCAGTGGGATCCAGCGGGCTGAGTCGGCCAGGCTTCCGTCCCAGAGAACGGCCCTCGATGCCTCGACGGCGGCCACGATCACTGGTACCGATACCGGGAAGAAGAGGAGGGGTAGCATGACCTCCCGTGTCCGAGTGTTCGACGCCATAGCTGAGAAGACAGTTCCAACCGTAACGATCCCCAACGTGGCCAGCAGCGCAATCGGAATCAGCCCCGGCGCAGACGGCGACAGGTTGAAGAGGACCGCGAACAGCGGGAATACCAGCACCTCGACCAGCAGCATGAACAGGAAATTCGACGCCATCTTTCCGAAGAAGATGGCGTCCCGACCGACAGGCGCCAGCATTAGCCCGCGCAGGTTCCCCGCGTCCGCTTCCTGCGCGAAAGACCGCGTCAGTCCGAGCACGCCGCCGAAAACGAAAGCGACCCACAGGATTCCCGGGGCGACCAGCGCAACGATCTGGGGGCTCGGGTCCAGGGCAAAATTGAAGATGACAATGGACAACAGCGAGAACACAAGCACCGAAACGACGACGTCCTTGGTCCTGGTCTCGAGCAGCACATCTTTCCATACCAACGCAAGGATGGGCCCGAAATACCCCTTCATCGGGCCGCATCAACATACCGCTGGTACTCTTCGCGGGCCAGGTCGGCGTCGGTATCGATCGGCTCATGGTAGACGATCCGGCCGCTCGACAGTATCGCCAGACTGTCGCCCACCACGAGGCCCCGTTCGAGGTTGTGGGTAGTCATAATCACAGCTCCCGACGACTTTTTCTTCGCCTCGACGACATCATCGAGCATCGACAGGGCCTCCTGGTCCAGACCGCTGTCGGGCTCGTCCATCAGGAGCACTGGAGGATCGTGGAGGAGCGCCCGCGCAATGCTGAAGCGCTTCTGAAGGCCGTGAGAGAGCGTGCTTGCTCGCTGGTCCAGCCGGGAGGTGATGCCTAGCCGGTTGGCGACGGAGGCTATGCGGTCGTCTACGTCGTCAAGGGCGAACATGCGCGCGACGAACTTTAGGTTCTCGTAGCCCGTCATCTCGCCATACATTAACGGCTCATGGGTAACGACGCCCGTAATGCTTCGGGCGTATTTGCCCGTGCGAGACAGGTCAGCGCCCGCCACGCGGACGGCGCCCTCGTCCGGACGCGCCAGCGTCGCCAGGATTTTGATAAGCGTAGTCTTACCGGAGCCATTGGGCCCCAGCACCGTTAGCACCTCCCCCCAATCGACCCGCAGGCTGAGGCCGCGCAGCACAGCGGTCCGGCCGAAGCCCTTGGTCAGCCCGGCGATTTCGATGGCGGGTTGCTTCTGTGAGTCGTCACTCATCGTGTTTGGCGCGACCAGAATAGAATCGAGCGCCTTTGCGCTGCTTTGGGCCGCAACGGTATTATAGAGGTCCGCGAAGCGGCAATCGAAGTTAAGGGGTGGCGCGTTGGCGACAATCGAGTCGTTGCAGAAGGAATACGAGGCACTGGGCGAAAGGTCTGACCTGCGGAGCGAGCCCGGCATCGATCCGAGCGTGCTGCTCTCCTTCGACTACGAATACCCGGGCGAAGAGGCCGAGATCGCCATCGATACCGAAGAGTTCACCGCGGTCTGCCCGTGGACGGACCTGCCCGACTTTGGCACGCTCGAAATCACCTACGTACCCGACCGTCTATGCATAGAGCTGAAGTCGCTCAAGTACTACCTGCTGTCTTTTGGCGGCGTGGGTATCGTGCAGGAGCATGTGGCGAACAGAATTCTCAAGGACCTCATTGTTGCCTGCGATCCGCTGCGCATGTCGGTGACCCTGGACTACAAGGCTCGTGGCGGGTTGCACACGACGGTAACCGTGCGCCACGAGAAGCAGAAGAACTAACCACGAAGTGTGCGGAGATTACAAGGAAGGACTGATTGTCTCTGTGCGACGGAGCTCTTCGCCCCGCTCCTGGAACCCAGCCTCTCCCCAATCGAGCGACGTGGTGAAACATTCTGAAATGAGGCTGCCGTGACCAGCTTCGGGGTTACTCTGCTCTCAGGCGGCCTGGACTCGACCACCGTCACGACCTACGCCCGAGACCGCGTCGACCACCTTACCGCACTCACCTTCCGCTATGGCCAGACCCATAGTAAAGAAGTCGAGCGGGCCCAAGTTATCGCAGAGTTGCTCGGCGTCGAGCACAAGCTGCTCGACATCTCCTTCCTCAGCGAGGTGGCGTGGTATTCGGCGCTAACCAACCCCGAAGCCTTTCCGGTGCCAAAAGGACGCGGCACGGCGGAGATTGGCTTCGGGATTCCCATCACCTACGTCCCGCTACGCAACACGATATTCCTTTCCCTGTCGGCCGCCTTCCTCGAGAGCCAGGTCTTGCACGCCATCGAGGTCAAGAAAATGTTGAGCGATGAAGTCGAGGCGACGCTATACATGGCGCCCAATGCCATCGACTACAGCGGCTACCCGGACTGCCGCCCGGAGTTCTACGAGCAGATGAAGCAGACCCTGCGGTTCGGCAGCAAGGTCGGCGCCGAATACGGCATCACGATGCAGGTCGAGACACCGATAATCCAGATGTCGAAAGCCGATATCGTAAAGATGGCAACCGAGTTGAACGCGCCTGTGGAACACACCTGGAGTTGCTACGAGGCCGGCGACACGCCCTGCGGCTCCTGTGACGCGTGTATCCTGCGAGCGAAGGGCTTTCAAGACGCAGGGGTGCCGGACCCGCTGCTGGCTCGGCGCTGACCACACCCCAATGAAGTCGCCCGAAGACTGGGCGCCTTCCACCCCTCTCCGTGGCACGGAGAGGGGCCGTGGGTGAGGTTTCCAGGTCCGCGAGACGAACAGCCCAGCACATACGGTACAGTGGACTCTCTAAAAGTCAGCCGAAATCCGTCGGGCGAGCCCGAGATCTTCTGCTCAATCCAGGGCGAAGGCGTGACGTCCGGAACGCCCACCGCCTTTCTACGCCTCGCGGTCTGCAACCTGAGCTGCACCTGGTGTGACACCAAATACACCTGGGACTGGGAGCACTACGACCGCATGAGCGAGGTCATGGAGATGACCATTCCGGAGGTCGAGCGGCGCGTCCTTGCCTTCGACTGCCCCCACCTCGTAGTCACTGGTGGCGAGCCGATGCTGCAGCAACGGCAGCTCGCGCCCCTGGCTTCGGCGTTGGCGGAGCGCGGCTACTACTGCGAGGTCGAGACCAACGGGACCATCGCACCGGAGCCGGAGTTGGCCGACGCCGTGGCCCAGTGGAATGTCTCTCCTAAGACCGCCAGTTCCAGCAACCGCGCCGGCAAACGTGAGGTGCCAGCGGCGCTGGAGGCGTTTAGCAAGCTGGGCAACGCTTACTTCAAATTCGTGGTCGTGGAGCCTTCGGATGTCGACGACGTGCGTCAGCTGGTAGGCCGGTACAACCTGCACACCGACAGAGTCATCTTGATGCCGGAGGGAACGACGGCCGGAGCCATTCAGGAGCGCGGCAGGTGGGTGGCTGAGGCGTCGGTGGAGCACGGGTTCCGTTTCTCGACACGTCTCCACATTTCGCTCTGGGGCGACGAGCGAGGGAGGTAGCAGCCTGAACGACCTAAGATCGTTCCCTAGAAAAGCTGCTCAGCGCGGATCGCCAGCAAGTCGCTTCCTTCGCCCAGGCTCCAGTAGTAGACCAGGTAGAGTCCTGCGCCGACCATCGCTAGCTTGCCAACAGGCTCCACGTACAGTATCAACACCCGAATCCACCTGGAGACGAGTTCCTTGAAGAAGACTATACCGAGCGTCGCACCGACCATTACCGCGCCCATACCGAGTCCGTAGACTACCGAGCCGACGATGGTCTCTGCTACGCCACCGACACTCAGAGTCTGCCCTGCCACGGCTGCCAGGAACATGGGGAGTGCACAGCTCAACGAGGCCGTGGCATAGGCGATTCCGAAGAAGAAGACACTGCGGAGTCCTTTGCCCTGACCCAGGTTTAGTCGGCTGGCGGACATGATCGCGATCTTGCGCCGTGATACGAGCAACCATAGGCCCGTAACGGCGATAATCACCCCGATACCCAGTCCTACGAAGGGCAGGAACTGTCCCACTACCTTTCCACCGGCTGCAAGAACGATGCCCACCAGACCGAACACAACCACGAAGCCCGCAGTCGCCGATAACCCGAGCGCGATCCCCATCAGCCCTGCCTTGACCGGGTTCGTCTTGGTTTCGAGAGTCCCCAGTTGAAAGCCGACATATGCCGGGAACATCGCCGCTCCGCAGGGGTTGAACGCTGCCGCGAGTCCTGCCGAGAATGCGAACACTATCGGTACGTCTATCATCTTCCCTCTGCCTGCACTCGGCTCACGCCGACTATTATAACTCGGGCCACAGCTAAACCGTTGTCTCGATGGTAGTCCTCGTCGCTTTCCGTCCAGTTAAGAATATTACCCAATGATTAACGGAGCGCGTGGCTCAGGACGCCTCCCCAACTATCCCTTTGGATGCGGAGTCTTGACGCGACGGTTTCTCACGCCGGTCCGCCTGGCCAATCCGCTCAATCAAGCCTTCCGACCGCGGTCTTTTATTCATTCTTGGCAAATAAAGGTGGTCGTGCTGCGAAACTGTTGACACTCGGGCACCCCTGTTGATAGACTTAGTGCTATTATGGCGGTGGTATCTGGAACGACCGACTGCGCGTGTATTAACGGCCCATAGGGGTCGCAGCACCTTCGCCACGTTTCTGTTGCGCCCCGTCCATGTGAAGTTTCGACGGGGCGTTTGTTTTTCTAGTTTTTCAGGTCTCGCGGCCTGATTCGAGACACCGCGAGAGGTAAGTGAACATGACACAGACAGAAGAAACGACCCGCACACGTGGGATCATCGACTTCATGCCGCAAGAGATCGATGACTTCGAGTTGCAATTGAAGCGATTCCAGGCCGGCGAGTTCGACGAGACGGACTTCCAGGCCTTCAGGCTAAAGCAGGGTGTATACGGCCAGCGCCAGCTCGATGCCCAAATGGTGCGGGTCAAAGTGCCGTTCGGCGGCCTGACGGCCGAACAGCTGGACGCCCTGGGGGTGTTCGCCGAGAAGTACGCCCCCCTCAACAAGGGGCACGTCACCACCCGCGAGAACTTCCAGTACCACCACGTCAAACTTGAAGATACGCCGGCCGTGATGCGTCTCCTGGGCGACGTTGGACTCAGCACCCGAGAGGCCTGCGGCAACACGGTGCGAAACGTGACCGGGTGCTACCTCGCAGGCGTTTGCGCCGACGAGCCCTTCGACGTTACTCCCTACGCCGCAGCGTACACACGATACTTTGTGAGGCACCCATACACCCAGGCCCTGCCGAGAAAGCTCAAAACGGCGTTCTCCGGATGCGCCCGCGATTGCGCCATTACCGCGATCCATGACATGGGATTCCTCCCCAAAATCGAGAACGGCCGGAAGGGGTTCGTCGTGAAGACCGGCGGCGGCACTTCGATCATGCCGAAGATTGCCCCGACGCTCTACGACTTCGTGCCGGTCGAAGAGTACCTGAAGGTGACCGAAGCGGTGATCCGCATCTTCCACCGCTCGGACGAGCTACGGAAAAACCGGATGAAGGCGCGTATCAAATTCCTGATCTCGCGAATCGGTATCGACGAGTTCCGGAAGATGGTGGACGAGGAGTTGAAGGAGCCATGGGCTCAACGGTCCTTCGACCCCACAAGCCTGCTCTTTATCGAGGACGAGTCCCTCGAGGCACCGCCTCTCGATGGGTACCGGACCAACGGCCACGTCTCGGAGTTCGATCACTGGGTCGAGACGAATGTCGATCCCCAGAAACAGAACGGATACAAAGTCGCGACATTGAAGCTGCCCCTTGGCGACATTCAGGCCGAGCAGTTCCACCAGATCGCGGACCTTGCGCGGAAGTACGCCGGCGGTCGGGCCCGCATAACGCACCAGCAGAACATATCCTTGAGATGGGTGCCCGAGGCGGCCCTGTACGAGCTGTGGGAAGAGCTGAACCGAATAGGGTTCGGCGACGCCGGGCATCACGAGGTAACGGACGTCGTTTCCTGTCCAGGGACCGACAGCTGCAAGCTGGGCATAACTGCGTCGATGGGTCTCGCGAGGGCCGTCGGCCAGACCCTCGAAGACATGAACATCACCGACCCGCTAGTGAGGCAGATGCACGTAAAGATGAGCGGGTGCCCAAACGGCTGCGGGCAACACCACATTGCCGATATTGGCTTCCACGGCGCGGCAGCCAAGGCGCCCGGCGGTCAGGTTCCCGCCTATGAGCTATTCCTTGGCGGCAGCTACGAGGGGGGGGATGCCCGTATCGGGCTCCGAACTCGGACCAAGATCCCCGCAAAGCGGGTGCCCGAGGCGATCAAGAGGCTGATCGGTTTCTACCAGGAACGTCGTGCCGACGGCGAGCTCTTCAAAGACTTCGCCGCGCGGCTCGGCCCCGCCGAGTTCGAACCGATTCTTCAGGAGCTCCATGACGTCGGCGAGCTAAACCGAGACACAATTGACGAGTACATCGATTGGGACAAGACGGTCAAGTACAAACTCGAACGCGGCGAGGGAGAG
>CAUZJF010000017.1:0-16163 GCA_963579975.1 Dehalococcoidia bacterium | reverse complement strand
TCAGCACCACAGCCGAGCCGTAGTAGAATAGGTCACGATGGTCAGGGAGCTTCGTTGCCCCTCGGCCTTCTCGCTGGTCGCCCCATCAAGCCACGTCCTCCCTGAGCTAGAAGGGCTTACAGGTTGGTACAAAGGTAAAGCGATCGGCGCAGAATGGCCAATGAGTCGGGCTGGGCAGATAGAATAGAGGGCCGTGCGCCTGTCTATAAAGGGATTGGTGACCCGCCTCGGACTTGAACCGAGAACCTACTGATTAAGAGTCAGTTGCTCTGCCAATTGAGCTAGCGGGCCAGGACCTGCGGAAGCCAGACCGGCGTTGACGCGGGCGGCGTGTACAATTGTTGGTTTGGGCGCTTCGCAGCGTCAAGCAGAGCATCCCCGGCGAGGCTGCAGCCGAGCGCCACAAGCCGAGTGACACCGTTCCTGACTCGTGCTAAAGTTGTGAGAGATTTCACGAATGGTGCAAGAAACGGGGGCGCCTCGGGTGAGCGCAGGGCCGGAATCGGGTATTACGGGACGCACAGCGTTCCTTGCCGTCGGCGTCGCGGCGGTTATTGCTTCGGTCGTTCAGATTGGGCTGGGCGGGGTCGTGCGGGTCACGGACTCGGGTCTTGGCTGTCCCGACTGGCCGCTGTGCCACGGCCAGGTAATCCCGCCGTTCGAGTTCCACACGCTGATCGAGTACTCTCACCGGCTGTCTGCGAGCATCCTTGGAGTCGTGGTGCTGGTGTCGATGATTATCGTCTGGCGTTCGTTTCGCGTGGACGCTCTGGTCGTCTGGACTACCACGGCGGCGCTGGCGCTCGTTGTAGTCGCCGGCGGGTTGGGCGGCGCTGCCGTACTTACCGAGCTGGAGTGGTGGATCGTCCTCTTGCATCTGACGATAGCCGAGACTGTCACTGCGCTGATGATCGTCGCAACGTTGGCGGTCTGGCAGAGCGGTCAACCGGACTCCGAGCAGCGCGTATCTGGAAGCGGAGGCGGTCGATTCACCAAGCTGGTGGTCCTTAGCATGGCAGGCACCTTCGTCGTCCTCCTGTCCGGGTCCTACATGGTCGGACAAGGCTACGGGGCCACCTGCATAACGTGGCCGCTATGCCAGGGAGACGTTCTGCCGACCGCCGAGCCCCAACTTGTCCATATGGCACACCGGTTTCTGACTGCCATAGTCGGACTAATTTTGGCGGCGACTGTCGTGGCAGCATGGCCTCACAGGGCCGCAGGCCCGCAGTTGCGTTGGGCCGCTGCTCTCGTCGCAGCCGTTTTTCTGCTACAGGTATCCCTTGGTGCACTGACGGTGTGGACCGTATTCGCTACGGCGTTGAAAGCCTTACACCTCGTTGGCGCCACCTTGTTATGGGCCTCGGTGATCTTGCTGGCGGGGCTGACGTTTGTTCCCGGACGCGTCGCATACGGTCGCGTTCTCGCCGGTCGGGCCCGTTCGCCGGAACTGGGAGCGGTGACACCGTGATCGCTCAGATGGCGGCATCGCGCAGCGTGCTCAACGACTATGTGGCGCTGATGAAGCCACGCATAATCTCATTGCTCGTTCTGACGGCGCTCGGCGCGATGTTTGTTGCCGCCGAAGGCGCGCCGGACCCGACGGTGGTTGTGCTCGTGTTGGTCGGCGGGTCTCTGGCCGCCGGCGGCGCCCACGCCCTAAACCACTACTTCGAACGGGACATCGACGGACTGATGTCTAGGACGCGGAACCGTCCCGTTGCCAGCGGACGCGTGCCACCCGCGAATGCCCTGGCATTCGGTATTGCTCTCAACGTGGTGGCCTTCGTACTTCTGGCGTCGCTCGTAAACATGGTCAGCGCCGTTGTAACGCTGTCGGGGACACTGTTCTATATCCTGGTCTACACCCTGAGTCTCAAGCGGACCACGCCCCAGAACATCGTGATCGGCGGCGCCGCTGGTGCGGTGCCACCTGTGGTCGGCTGGGCGGCGGTTACCGGCGCTATCGACCTGCCGGCGATCTACATGTTCGCGATCATATTCCTGTGGACGCCGCCGCACTTCTGGGCTCTCTCGCTCCTGATCAAGGATGACTACGCGAAAGCGGGCATTCCGATGATGCCGGTGGTGACCAGCGTCGAGAGAACGAAGCGCTATGTCCTGTTCTATACGGTCCCGCTGGTGATCGTAACCTTGATGTTCGCGGCTACGACGGCCGTCGGGTGGCTGTACTTTGTCGTCGCAGCCTGTCTTGGCGCGGTGTTCGTGTATCGCGCCGCTCGAATGTTAACCGCCGACGGCCTTCGGGAGACGAGGCGGACTTACCTGTACTCTCTGCTCTACCTCGCCTTCCTGTTCGGGGCGATGATGATCGATAGCATGGTGTTCTAGTTGCCGTATGGGGACAATCCAGTCCCAGCTCCCCAAGTGTGGCCCAATTAGCCTTGACCGCGCTAGTTGCGCTTTGATAGATTCTTACTCCGATGCCCGAGAAGCGGCTTCGGAGATTGGCCTGGAGGAATTCTTGGAGACTGATGCTTAAGACCAACCGCCGCCTTCTGCGCTACCTGGGCGCGGTTGCTTTCGTTCTCTCTCTGGTCCTTCTCGGCGCTTGTGGGGATGCTGCGATAGTAGCCCCCGATCATCCCCAGTCGACATTCGACGCGTCAGGGCCGGTTGCTCGCTCGCAGCTAGCCCTCTTCTACTGGATATTTGGCGCTGCCGCGTTCGTGTTCGTGACGGTTGTCTCTGTTCTGCTGTTTATCGTCTTTCGGTTCCGTCGCCGGCCCGGCGATGCCGACCCCCCGCAGATCCATGGGAACAGGCGACTGGAGATCGGGTGGACTATCCTACCCGTAGTCGTGCTGGCCGTCGTGGCGTTCCCAACCGTGACGACGATTTTCGACAACGCCAACTCTCCCGAACCCGGAGCTCTGACGATCGACGTCGTAGGGCACCAGTGGTGGTGGGAGTTCCGCTACCCGCACCCAGACGACGCCAACGACGTCCTCGTCACGGCCAACGAGATGCATATACCTGTAGGCGAGGTAGTCAACATCAACCTCGAATCGAAGGACGTCATCCACAGCTTCTGGATTCCGAAGCTGGCGGGCAAGGTAGACATGGTCCCCAACAATCCCAACACGATGTGGATCGAGGCAGACAAACCCGACGTATACCTCGGGCAGTGCGCCGAGTTCTGTGGGAATGTTCATGCCCTTATGCGTTTCAGAGTGGTTGCGGAGTCTAGGGCTGACTTCGACCGCTGGCTGGGCGCGGAAGCGGAACCCGCGGACGTGCCTGTTGAGCCCTTGGCGGTCGAAGGGCGGGCGATATTCGAAGGCGACGGTGAATGCTGGGCCTGCCACACGGTGGAAGGGTCGTCGAAAGCCAGGGGCACCAAGGGCCCGAATCTGACTCACGTCACACGGCGTTCGCACATCGGCGCCGGAATCCGGGAGAACAACCAGCCGAACCTTCGTGCCTGGCTAACGGACCCCAATAGCGTAAAGCCGGGCAACGTCATGTTTACGGACGCGGCCGTTTACAATGACCCTCAGAAGAGCCTTAAAGAGTCGGACATCTCGGCGCTGGTGGCGTACCTGCGGAGCCTCGATTAGTGGAGAGCGTCGTGGACTATAATAACTGCCTAGCTTCGATGCCCTCCCCCGGAAGCCGTCTTCTCAGAGGCGAACGATGACGACTCTGGCCATACCTCTCCCTAGCCGGCCCGTACACCCCTCTGGAGTCTGGGGTTGGCTCACGACTGTCGACCACAAGAGGATCGGCATCCTCTACGGCGTCACGGCTTTTATCATGTTCATGACCGGTGGCCTGGAGGCGCTATACATGCGTGCCCAGCTGTCGGTCCCGAACAACGATCTGGTAAGTCCCGACGTGTTCAACCAGCTGTTTACCATGCACGGGACGACGATGATCTTCCTCGCGATCATGCCGATGGGGGCGGCGTTCTTCAACTACCTTATTCCGCTCCAGATCGGCGCGCGAGACGTAGCGTTTCCCCGGCTGAACGCATTCAGCTATTGGACGTTCCTGGCCGGAGCTATCATGCTCACGTCGAGCTGGTTTCTGGGCGGCGCTCCGAACGCAGGGTGGTTCGGATACTCTCCGCTCACCGGCGAGGCCTACAATCCCGGCCACGGCATAGATTTCTGGATTCTCAGCCTACAGATTCTTGGGATCGCTTCGTTGGCTGCCGCATTCAATTTCATCGTTACGATCGTAAATATGCGCGCGCCGGGAATGTCGCTAATGCGCATGCCCCTTTTTACCTGGATGACCCTGATCACCTCGTTCCTGCTGATCCTCGCGTTCCCGGTCATAACAGTGGCGTTGATCGAGCTGATGTTCGATCGCTTCTTCGGCACCAACTTCTTTGTTCCGGGCGCCGGCGCAAGTCCGGTACTGTGGCAGCACTTGTTCTGGATATTCGGCCATCCGGAGGTTTATATCCTGATTCTGCCGGCCATGGGGATCATCTCCGAAGTCGTACCGACGTTTACCAGGAAGCCCATCTTCGGATACCCGGTCATGGTGCTCTCAGGCGTGATCATCGGATTCATGGGGTGGATGGTCTGGAGCCACCATATGTTCACGGTCGGACTCGGGCCCGTTGCCAACTCGGTATTCGCGATAACGACCATGGCCATCGCCGTGCCTACGGGCGTGAAGATTTTCAACTGGATGGGCACGATGTGGAAGGGCTCAATCGATCTAAGGACGCCCATGCTGTTCGCGATCGGCTTCATCTTCATGTTTATCATCGGCGGCCTCAGTGGCGTGATGCATTCGTCGGCCGCTTCCGACGCCCAGCAGCAGGATACTTATTTCGTCGTGGCCCACATCCACTATGTTCTATTCGGCGGCAGCATCATGGCATTGGCGTCGGGCATCTACTACTGGTTTCCGAAGATGACCGGACGGATGATGAACGAGGGTCTCGGCAAACTCAATTTCTGGCTGGTCTTCATCGGGATGAACATGACGTTCTTTCCGATGCACTTCCTTGGGCTCGACGGAATGCCCAGACGTATTTACACCTACGACCCGGAGATGGGCTGGAACACGTGGAACGCTCTATCATCAACTGGGGCGGCATTTCTTGCTTTGGGAGTCCTCGTGTTCGCAGTCAACCTGGTGCGGAGCGCGAGGAACGGCGAGGAAGCCGGTGCCGACCCGTGGGACGGCAGGACTCTCGAGTGGTCGATCCCTTCGCCCCCACCGGAGTACAACTTCGCCCAGATTCCAACGGTCCACGACCGGGACCCATTCTGGGCGCAGAAGCGCGAGGGCGTCCGGGCGGTACCGGTTGCCGGAGGCTCGGGTGGGGACGATGAACATTCGATCCATCTGCCCCAACCTTCATACTGGCCGCTGCTGTCATCGGTTGGACTGCTGATCGGCGCCTACGGTCTTATGTATGCCACTTCTTCTTTGGTTGCACTGTCGGTCGCCGTCATCGGCGTATCCATCACTATGGTGTCGATATACGCCTGGTCGTTCGAACCCGTGAACGAGCCGGACGGGGCATCGGAGCACTAAAACAGACGCGGAGATTCCTGTTTGGCACACGCACCGGCCATAGCTCACGGCGCTGAGCACGAAGACACGACCACGGGGCTGAACCATCGCAAGCTCCTCATGTGGGCCTTCCTGGGCTCGGACTGCATGTTCTTCGGCACTCTGCTCGGTACCTACCTGGTCTACCAGGGAAAGAGCAAAGTTGGACCGTTCCCTGAAGACGTCTTCAGTATCCCCGTTACTTCGACGAGTACTTTCGTCCTTCTGATGAGCAGCATGAGCATGGTGTTGGCGTACGCTGCGCTGACCAGAGGGAGCATGAAAGGCTTCCGTATATGGCTGTTTTCTACGGCCATCTTGGGGATGACGTTCCTCGCGTTTCAGGTATTCGAGTTTAGAGAGTTCGCGAACCACGAGGTCCACTTCGAGTGCTCGACGCCCCTGTCGGAACTGACCGAGTACGAGAAGACGTTCGTCAGTCAGTGCACCGATGCAAGCGTCGTCGTCGAAGAGCAGCACGGACTTACCCCCAGGACAAACCTCTTTGGCACGACGTTTCTCACGTTGACGGGGTTCCACGGGGCCCACGTCACGCTCGGCGTAGTATGGTTGCTTTCCCTGTTCTTCTACTCGTTCAAGGGTGGCGTCAGGCCCGAGACCAATCTCGACGTGGATCTGGCGGCGTTGTATTGGCACTTCGTCGACGTCGTATGGATCGTTATCTTCACCGTTGTATACTTGTTCGGCGTGTTTCCTGGCATTTAGAGAAGCCCTTTGACAGAGAGCTATCAAATCAGGGAGAGTCGATGAGAATGATGGCAGAGGAGACTCACGGACAAGGCGCGAACGGGGACATTCACACGGGTCACCCGACGCCCCTGATCTATTTCAAGGTCGCGATGAGCCTATGTGCCATCACAGCGGCCGAAGTGGCCATTTTCTACGTGGAGGCGCTCGGCCACGGAATCATCCCGATACTGATCGTCCTCTCCGCGGCCAAGTTCATCCTGGTCGCCATGTTCTACATGCATCTCAGGTACGACTCGCGGTTATTCTCCGGCTTTTTCGTCGCCGGTCTCGTACTCGCCATACTGGTGTTCATTGCGCTGCTCGCGCTGTTCAGGGTCTTCTTCTAGGTCGGCCATAGGGAGTTTGCGGGCTTGGAGAATATCTGGACACACTGGCACGGCCACCTCGACGTTGTCATCGGGCTTTCGGTTTTCGAGGCCGTATACCTGCTGGGCGTCGGTCCCGTCAGAGAACGGTACAACCTGTTTGATCGGACCGATCCCCGTCAGGTGGCGACATTTACGCTCGGCGTGTTGGTCATTTTCGTTTCCTTGCTCTCGCCGCTCCACGAGCTGAGCGACAACTACCTGTTTAGCGCCCATATGTTGCAGCACGTACTGCTGACCCTCGTTGCACCGCCCCTGCTGATTGTCGGGACTCCCGACTGGCTGATACGCCCGCTGCTCCGGCCGAACACCGCATTCAGGGCCGCACGAATCTTCACCCATCCAGTGTTAGCGTTCCTGATATTCAACGCGATGTTCGCGCTGTGGCATCTCCCCAGTTTCTACAACCTGTCTGTGACCAACCACGCGGTCCACGTCGCCGAGCATCTCCTGTTCATGAGCACCGCCGTGATAATGTGGTGGCCGTTGATGAGCAATATGTCGGAGCTGCCACGGCTCAGCCACCCCCTTCAGATGATGTACCTATTCCTGCTTTCCATTGCCCAGCTCATCGTGTTCGCGCCGATAACCTTCTCTGGAGCCCCCTTGTACGACTGGTACGTGGAAGCACCGAGGATCTGGGGCGTGGCGGTCCTGGCGGACCAGCAGATCGGCGGGGTCATCATGAAAATGGGCGGCGGGGCGATATTCCTAACGCTCTTGATCGTGACCTTTTTCCGTTGGTACAACAAAGAACAACAGAAGACGACGGTCGAGTCGTCGGAGCGAAGGTATATAGGCGTGGGCTAGGATTCCCCCTCCTCAATCCCCCCCGGGGGAAGGTTAGGAAGGGAGTCGCCGGCATCCGATAGAAGACTTCACGGAAAGAGCAGGACGACGCAGATGAACGATAATCGAGTTGGCATGGCGCTGCTGTTCCCTTTGCTGGCGGTGCTGCTAATCGTCGGCTACGGGGGCGGCCTGGGCGTGACCTTCATGGTGGTATACGCATCCTTCAACGAGTGGGGCGTTGTAGCGTTGGGCGTGGCGCTGGTCGTAGGCGTGCCGACGATTGCAGCGTTGTTGCAGCGGTCCGTGGAGCGCAACAGATAAGAGATCTCGACGCCGGTAGGCCTCGTAGACGCCTCAAGCACCTTGCGGTCCCTGGAATCGCGGTGCTGGCAGCCGTAGCAATTACGCTGTCGGCCTGCTCAAAGCCAGACCCGCTGGTCGGAACGGTTTTGACTGCGGGCGATCCCGCCGCAGGTTTCGAGCTGCGGAACCAGTTCGGTCAGCAAGTCTCACTAGAAGACTATTCGCAGGACGTTGTCGTCCTCACTTTCCTCTACACTGCCTGTCCGGACATTTGTCCCGTCGTTGCGAATCACCTGGCGGACATTCACCGTCTCTTGGGCGAGGACGCTGACGACGTCGGAATAGTGGTCATCAGCGTGGACCCCGAACGTGACACCGTGCAAACGGCCCACGCCTACTCGGAGAAGTGGGGGATGCTGGACGATTGGGCGTACCTGGTCGGCGACCGGGAGCAGTTGGCGCCGGTGTGGGAGGCCTATTTCGTTGAGCCGTTCGTGGACGACGTCTCACATTCGACCACTACCGCAGCGACGGATACGACCGCGGCAACTGCCACTAGCCGTGGAGTCGACGCGTTCCTGCAAGACACGGTTGAGCGCTACACGATCGTCCATTCGGCTCCGGTCTATCTCATCGACCGGCAACGAGTGATGCGAGTGCTCTTCACGCTTCCGCTGTACCCCGAAGAGGTCGTCCACGACATACGGCTGCTGCTGAAACCTACCTAACGGCCGGGGTAGAAACGGGTCGGCTCGGTGTCGAGGCGGTGTCAGGCCGATCCGGCCACGGTTGCCGGTAGTGGGATACCTCGGGACCAGCACGGGACCGCGCGGCGGCACGAGGAAGGGTCAGTGGAAGCAAAGAGGGGGCAGTGCGCCGTCTCCTGCTCGGGACCTTCTGCTTGTAGGACTGTAGGACGGCTACGCTGTCGAAGCAGCTAGTTGCTCTTTGGCCCGGTCTGCCACTTTGGCGAAGCTTTCACTATCTCGGACGGCGAGATCGGCCAACATCTTGCGGTCGATCTCGATCCCGCCGAGCTTGAGGCCGTGGATGAGCTTACTGTAGGAGAGCCCGTTGACGCGGGCGGCCGCGTTGATTCGGATGTTCCAAAGCCGCCGCATGTCGCCTTTCTTCTGGCGACGGTGGGCGTAGGAGTAGTGGAGGGCATGGAGAAGCGACTCGTGCGCTTGCCTGTAAAGCCGGTGCCGCCCGCCGCGGTGTCCGGCGGTCTGCGACAGCACCTTCTTATGCCGACGATGTCTGGTAACGCCTCGCTTTATTCTCAAATTGGCTTTGCTATTTTCGGACGCCGGTACCCAGCATTCTTCTAACTCGACCCGAATCGCTTTGGGCCACGCTGGTCTTGCGAGAGAGCTGCCGCTTCATGCTCGCGGACTTGCGCCGACGAAAGTGGGTGTTGGGGCCACGCGAACGCAGAAGCTTCCCGGTTGCAGTCACTCGGAACCGTGTCGAGGCACTCTTGCGCGTCTTAAGCTTTGGCAACGGCCTCAGGCTCCTCTTTCTTGGCCGGCTTGCGCGAACCGGTGCTGGTCGAGTTCAAGATCATCGTAAGGAATCGGCCCTCGAAGGACGGGGTCTTCTCCACCAAAACATCCTCGCCCAGGTCCTCGGCCACTGCCTTGAGCACGGCCATACCGACCTCTGGGTGCGTGATCTCCCTCCCGCGGAACATCACCGAGACCTTCACCTTCGATCCCTCGGCCAGCAGTCGCTTTACGGCGCGCACCTTCGCGGAGCGATCGTGCTCGCCTATTCGCGTTTTGAGTCGGACCTCGCGCAACTCATTGGAAGCCTTGGCCTTCTGCTCCCTACGCGCCTGCCGCTCCTTGCGTGTGGTTTCGTAACGGAACCGGCCATAGTCCATAAGGCGGCACACCGGTGGGCTCGCCGCGGATGCGACCTCAACTAGGTCCAAACCTCGTTCTTCTGCGAGCTCCAACGCCTGCCGTGTTGGCATTACGCCCAACTGGGTACCCTTCTCGTCAACCAACCGAACTTCGGGAGTCCTGATCCGGGCGTTGGTCCGATAGTCTTTCGGTATGCTTGCACCTCGTCGGAATGCTGCTCTCTAACAACCAGGTGACTATAGCATACGCTCCCATAGCAGGCAATAGGAATAGGCCATCCACCAGGGCCTTTTCAAAGCCCTAGACAAGTAAGGAACTGTGGTCAAGGAGGTGTGTCATGGAAGACTCATCATCGTTGACCACCGAGTGTGCATTGCTCAGGCGGGTGGTCGGAACGATACCGGACCCTCGACATCGACGCGGGCTGGTACACCCACTGGAAAGTGTGCTGAGCCTGACAGTACCCGCTGTCAAGGGCGGAGAGAAACTGTACCACCTTGGCGGAGCAAAACCGTCCTGTTGGGGACGACAGTAACGGTCTGACGCTCGTAGTTCTGGCGGGAGTGTGATCGGGAAGGACGGAGGAGAGCAAAAGCCGTCAGTTTGTCCTGTCCTCAGCAGCCTCGTGGAAGACCAGGGCGGTCAAGGCTGTAGCCCACAGGACCTCTGAGATGAACCGGTGGCCGTCATCGTCCAGCAGTCGCTGGAGCTCGCGGCCCTCGCGGGCTTCGCCTTGACTCTCGGAACGCCGTGGCAGGTCGTGGCGACGCGGCCAGAGAAGAGCTCGTAGACGGCTGCGCACAAGCGCGCTGTCCACGGGGAACCGGAGGTACTGGTCCGCACCTTGTAGGAGTGCATTTGCTACGGCTGTCTCGTCGCCGTCTCCTACAACGATGATCGCTCCTAGCGTGAGCCGGCGGATCAAGGGAAGGACCTCTTGCCCATCTATGGGCTCGACACCGTCCGGAATCATGATGATGTCGAACTGGCTACGGATAACCAGCTGGAGAATCTCTCCACTGTCGTATGCTTCCGCAACGCTATGCTCCGCCTCCGCCACAATCGGTACGAGCATAGCCATATCGCCGCTGGAGTAGATGAGTATTCGTGCCATAACGACGCTAGCCTAACCGCCTAGAATGTAATAGTGGGAGAATAGACAGTATCTCTAAGGGGGCAGAGCGGTATCAAACGGTGATATTTGGCGAACGATTTGTGAGAATCAAGCAAGAGCCCCGGTATACCGGGGCTCTCCTGGAACGGGGTTTCGGCGTCGCGCTAACGTGCAACCAACTCGGCGGCGCCCGCTTCTGCGCGCTCCGGATCTCGTAGCGCCAGCAGCTTGTAGCCCACGCCGTGGACGTTTTTCTATCCACCTTGGGTCCTGGGCGGTGTCGTTCAGCCTACGTCGCAGCCGCTGGATGTACTTCCAAGACCAGCGCCGTGCTGCCTACCTGGTCACCCCAGATCGATCGGGCTATGAACTCCCGGCTCAGGACATTGCTGCGGTTGTTCAGTAACAGGTAGAGCATCCGGAACTCAGTGGGAGTCAGCGTCAAGCGACTCCCGTGAAGGAAAGCCTCGTAGCTCGCGGGATCGACTGTCAGCGGACCATTCGACAGCGTCGGCTGGTGGTCGGTCACCGGAGGCCTCGTGCGTCTGGTCAGCGCGACGATCCAGCCCGGCCCGCGATGGGTAAGCATCGCCGCCCAGCAATAGCGTTATATGAGGTAGCCCGGTTGGGGGGCTGAATACTAGAGCTGCTGTTTAAACCAGGCCACGGTCTCGCGAATACCGTCGGCCAGGGAGACGCTGGGTCGCCAGCCTAGCACACGCTCGGCTCTCCCGTTCGCGAGAACGACGTGCTTTACGTCGCCCGCACGTTCCGGGCCGTAGGTAGGTGAGTACTTGTATGATGTTTCTGCTGAGATTGACTCGTAGATCCCGTTTATAGTCGTGGCGATCTCAGTCCCGATGTTAACCGTCGTCGGATCACCCGCAGCCAAGGCGCACTGATGCGCCGCAGCGACGTCGGAGACGTACACGAAGTCCCGGCTCTGTTCACCGTCTCCGAAGATCTCAACCTGCGCGCCTCGCAGCATTCGATCAGCGAATATAGCTACGACTCCTGCCTCTCCGTGAGGGTCCTGGCGCGGTCCGTACACGTTCGCCAGCCTCAAGATCTGCAGATTCATCGAGGACGGAAGCAGCATCGCGAGATAGCTTTCCAGCGTCCACTTGCTCAGCCCGTACGCGCTTTCAGGTTGAAGCGGGTGCTCCTCGTCGCACGGCAAATATCTCGGAGTGCCGTACAGAGCGCCACCGGTGGTGATGTAGATGAACTGACGGCAGTCCGCGGCGATCGCGGCGCGGCACACGTTGATTCCACCTACGATGTTCGTCGACGCATCCGACGCCGGGTCGGCCATAGAGGCTGGCACCGACGCCTGTGCCGCGCAGTGCGTGATGAGATCGGGCTTGAAGGAACTAACGACGCGCTCGAGCGTCTTATCTGCCACGTCGAGCTCTTCGAGCTCGGCTTCCGGGGCCACGTTGGCTGATTTTCCGGTCGAAAGGTCGTCTACCACCAGCACCTGGTCTCCCCGGCCAATAAGGTGGCCGACGATATGTGAGCCCACAAAGCCGGCTCCGCCTGTCACGAGCGCCCGCATAGGCTCTCCGTGTCTGTAGTTTGGGCCAAATCCAGCGGTAAATCGTAGCCAGCGCTAGTGTATCGGAAGCGTGGGTTCTACCACAACGATACGCCTGCCGTGCGACCCACCCTACTAGCCACCTCTCCCGGACCGGTTCGACGTCACCCGGAATCTGTGGTCCAACCTCCGATCGGTGGATGGTGGCACATGAAACGCAGGGTGTCGCGGCGAAGGGTTAGCGATTTACAGTCACGAGTTCCGGTCTGGACGTGACCGTCGCTGTTTCCTCGGTGGCGGACCGCGGCTCTGCGTGAGCTGATGCCAGCCTGGAGACCGGGACTCGATATGGCGGCAATTTACATAGTCCAGGACCCGGCTTTCTGGCTGTACGTATCCGAGCAGGGAAGCATGGTCGATATGTGCGCGCTACTGGACCCGTCAGTTTCGCCTTTGACCATCCTTGCACTGTCAGACCTCGAGGTGCTTGCGATCTCGCAAGTGGACTTCGCTCAGGTCATGCAGGACCTCTATGCTCGGATGTCGATGATCAGCAAGGTGGTCTTGAAGGAATACCACCAGCAGTCCAACGGGCCCAGCTTGAACTAGCGGGGGCGGCCCAGCAAAAGGCGTCGAGGGGCCTTGGCCCGCGGCGCGTCCGAATATGTCGGAAGCAGGGATCCTGGCCCAGGGTCCCTGCTTTTTGCATGTTCTCGCCGGTCGGCTTGGGCTGCGGTCTCTTATGGCCAAATCTTCAGAGCTTGCCATCGATCGAGGGGCCAGAAGCTGACCCAGGCGCGCCCGACGATGTTGTCCGTCGGGACAGGCCCCCAATCGCGTGAGTCGTTACTTACCCGGCGGTTGTCCCCTAGTACGTAGTACGAATCTTCCGGCACCACCGTTGGCGCCACGCTCCGCGTGTCCGGACGCGTTATATACGGCTCCTCGACTGCTACGTTGTTCACGAATAGCTGCCCGCCCTTTAGTTCGACCGTGTCGCCTGGGAGCCCCACTACCCGTTTGACGAAGTCCCTGGTGATGTCCCTCGGGTACCTGAATATGATTACCTCGCCTCGACGCGGAGGATGAAACGCGAAGAGTGTCTGTTCTTCCTCTACGTCAACGAAGGGCAGGAAGCCCGCTAGCTGTTTGGGGTGGATTCTCATATAAACAAGCTTGTTCACGAGCACGTATGCGCCCTCGGTAAGAGTTGGCTGCATGCTCGGGCCCTGCACCTGGAAGTTCTGGACGCTTATGTGCAGAACTAGAAAGATCAGCAGTGCGAGAATTACGGTCTCGAACAGTTCTCGGATCAGCGCTCTCATATTCACAAAGCGGGCGTTGAGATTCATCTGGACTCGCGGCCGAAAGCGTCGACCGTTTCGATTGCGAACGCGCTGTTCGGTTGCCGTCGCACGCGCACTGCTCTTCACATTATACCGCTGGCTGATTCCTACTGTCAGACATCTGGGGCTGCTGTATCATTATCATTGATGCGTGAGTCCGCCTGCAGAAACCACTCCAACTGTAGGGGCTATGCAACAAGAAGACCCTGAGCTGGTTTCGCGCGGCCAGCAGGGCGACCTCTCGGCATTTAACCAGATAGTCGAGCGGTACCAGTCGCAGGTCTATAATCACGCCGCCCGAATTCTGGGCGACCGTACTACCGCTCAAGACATAACTCAAGAGACCTTCATCTCCGCCCACCGGGCCCTGGCGAAGTTCCGCGGCGGAAGCCTGCGGGCGTGGCTCCTGCGGATCGGCTCGAACCTTAGTTACGACTTCATCCGAAAGTCGCGCCGCCGTGCAGAGCAGTCCCTTGACCAGTCCTTGGAGAACCCGGGCTTCGCGGCCCCCTCAAAGGACCCTTCGCCGGAAGACTCGGCAATAAGCGGCGAGCTCAGGGTCGAACTGCAAAAGGCGATCCTTGCGCTTCCAATGGACCAGCGGACTGTTCTGGTACTGATCGACGTCCAGGGGCTCAGCTACGAGGAAGCGGCCGAGACTACAAGGGCGTCCCTGGGTACAGTCAAGTCCAGGCTCAACAGGGCAAGATCGGCCGTTCGCAAGCTGATTATGCAGAATCGGGAACTTTTACCCGCTCAATTTCGTCGTAACGAGTGAGGAGGATGTGGTGCTAGGGTTAATCGGTATACGCCGGCATGACAGCCTACGCGCTATGATGTCGTCATATCTCGACGAACAGTTGACGGAGGCCGAAGCCACTCGATTCGAGCGACATCTCTCCGGCTGCGAGGAATGCCGCGCCGAGCTCGACGAGCTAGAAGCTACCGCCTATATGTTGAGGGAGCTCCCCGAGTTGGAACTCCCGCGCTCCTTAGCGCTCGCCAGCGTTCCGGATCCCGTGCCGGCCCCGTGGTTTTCCCAGTGGGTGCCCACCCTCGCGACCTCTTTGGTGGGCGTGCTACTGGTGGCCTTGATCGCGGGAGACGCGGTCGGAATCCTGTCACAGGCTCAGCAGGTCGAGCAGGAGGAGACCGTCGCGGCTGCGTCCGAAGCCGACGCTTCAACGGCGGCAGCCGGTGCGCCGATGGTCGAGTCGGCCGCTGTTCCTCAGGCTGCCCTCGGACAGGCCAATACTGCAGCGGACACAGCGGCTCCCAGCGCGGAAGGACTGGCCGTTAGCGAGGCGTCGGCTGACGAAGCAGCTCCGGCGCCAATGGCGCCCCAAGCCGCCTTAGCACAGGAGGCCGCGGACGAGACCGCCGAGACCGAGCTGGCCATGGGCACGCGCGCCGCGCCTGCAGCCGATCAGTTGGAGGAGTCAACAGACGCAACCGAGGAAGCGACAGAGTCACTCGAAGCGGCCGCTGCTCCAGCGGCGATGACCGCCCCATCGGCAGATACCGCGCCAGCGGGCACTCAGACGGAAGACGCCGCGGTGGAGGCACTCGAAGCCGCAGTCGCTGCTCCGTCACCGATGGCCGCCCTCGCCGTCGAGGCCCCGCCCACGGGAGAGATTCAAAGGATCTTGATGCAGGATACGGCTGCCAAGATCGCGGCGGATCAGGACCAGGTGCCTGAACTTGCGGTAAGCCCGGACGAGCTGGAACCCGACGAAGGCATCGCATTACCACTCCTTCAGCTCGAAATTGCGCTCGGCGCACTCCTGGCTCTGTTGGCGAGCGTCACGTTCTGGACGGCCCGTCGGCCCCCTTCCTAGTCTCCGAAGGCCGGGGCGTGGAAGCCCTATCGCGCTTCAAGCTATCGTCACCGCCGCACTCGCGAATCACTTTGGGCATGTAGTCCTCCACCATTGACAGAATTGACGTGGAACCTGATGGAACTTTTTCGGAACACCCAACGTCTATATACATGAACGACGCTCGGCCGAACGGCGCGCGGCGCGAACCAGAAAACATAGGAGGTAGAGGCGATGGACATGGTGAAAGAATTGACAGTAGTGCTTAGTCTTACCGTAGTCATGGTCTTGGCCGTGGCGTGCGGTAATGGCGAAGCGACGACGACGCCGGCAATCGACTCCGAGACGACCGCACCAGCGTCGCAGGTCACTGAGCCTGCTGGCGGGGAGCAACTCCCGGTGGTCCCCGACGGTGCGCCCGAACCCGCAGGTGTAGCTCGAGAGGAGCCGGGCGTTCCGTCTTTGGCGGCCTCGACCGAACCGCAGTCGCTTCCGGCTCCGGTCGTCGTGTCTACGCAGCGGGCCTCGGCACCGGCAATGGAGGTGGCTCCGATCAGCGGTGGCTATTCTTCAGCGCCACTGCTTCAGGTCGGAAGCTCGCAGGCCGGCATATGGGTGACAGGCCAAGGTACGATCAGCCTGGCGCCGGACCTGACGCTTCTCAACATTGGCGTCGAGACGATGGGCGAGACCGTTGCAGAGGCCAGGG
>CAUZJF010000016.1:0-16963 GCA_963579975.1 Dehalococcoidia bacterium | reverse complement strand
GCTCTGACACGCCTTCGAGGAATGTTTTGATACGCTCGGTCAGCGGGGCGAATCGACGGTTGTAGCCTACCGCAAGCAGGGCAGAGGGTCTTGCGTTTGCTGCCGTCACGACTGACGCGAGATCATCCTCGTTCAAAGCCAGTGGCTTCTCGGAAAAAACATGCTTGCCGGCGGCCAACGCCGAGGCTACCTGGCTGGCGTGGAGATAGTGTCTTGTAGCTACCACAACCGTATTGATCGCAGAATCCTCGAAGATGTGGGCCTCGTCCGTGGTGGCTTTTTCAAACCCAAAACGGTCGCCGATCCGACGAGCGCTCTTGCCACCTGCGCTGCAGACCGTGACAAATTCGATCCCCTTGACCTTCTTCATAACTGGCAGAAGAGTCGAGGACGCGAACGAACCTGCGCCCAACAGCCCAATCTTGGCGGCTGATAACGTCGCAACATCGGTCCGCTCGATTCTGGGCCTTAACACCACACGCCGGGATATGACCGAATCGCTTTCGTAGGTGATGACAATGCCCATTGAGGGCTTACCGCGATCCTTCACGATGAGATCGTAGGCTTCGGTAGCCCGGTCGATCGGGAACCGGTGGGAGACAAGTGGTGCGAGGTCGATGCGGCCCTCCGAAAGCTGCTGAAGAAACGCCTGCATGTTTCGGTTTTCTGTCCATCGAACGTAGCCTATTGGATAGTCGTGGCCCTGTTCCTCATATTCGGGATCGTACCTGCCAGGCCCATAAGAACGGGAGACGCGCACACTCAACTCTTTCTCGTAGTATGTGCGGCGCGGTACATTCATCCCGACCGCTCCAACCGCGACGACGACACCTCGGTCTCTGGCCAGCTCGCCGGCTAGCTCGATGGGTCCGTCTCCCGAGGTCGATGCTGCGATGATGACCGCATCCGCTCCGGCCGCCGAAGACCTTCCGGCCACCAGCGACCGCATGGCTTCGTCGTCGATGACGGCAGCGTCACAGCCTCCCCTTTCCGCCAGGCGGCAGCGGTCCGCGATCGGGTCCATAGCTACTACGACGCAGCCTGCACCCTTCAGCAGCCGGACCGTCATCTGGCCTACCAGACCAAGACCCAGCACCGCCACGACCTCGCCGATCCTCGCGTCAGCGAGCCTGATTGCCTGAAGTGCGATTGCGCCGAGAGTCGTAAAGGCGGCAGACTCCAGCTCTACCTGGTCTGGCAACGCCACTACCAGATTCTTCGGGACACTTACGACCTCTGCGTGGGCGGCGTAGCCGGCCCCGGCGCAGGCGACCGGCTGTCCTGGTTTGAACTCCGTCACCCCGTTGCCGACCGCCAGCACGGTCCCAGCACAGCTGTAGCCCAACGCTAGAGGTTCGTCCAATCTGTGCCGGACGGCCGTGATTGTACTCAGCACCCCGTCACGCTTGGCTTTCGTAACGATCTCTCGCACTAGGTCGGGCCGGGCGCGCGCTTTTCCGACCACGCTCTGCCGGCCAAACTCCACGGTCGTCCGCTCGGTGCCGGCACTAACGACCGAGAAGCGGTTCCGTACCAGGACCATTCCGGATCGCGGTCCAGGGGAGGGCACTTCCTTTACCCAAATCTCACCGGTCTTCGGGCTCTGTAGTAGCTGCTTCATAACTGTAGACCGACTAGCGGCCAGCGGGTTATTTGATCCCTAGCAATCTGGTCGCATTATGGTATGTCACTTTTTCGAACACCTCATCCTTCAGGCCTATCTGCTTGATCTCTTCGAGACACCGCTCGAAGTCGAGAAAGAAGTAGCTCGAACCGTAGACCGTCTTATCTGCAAGAACCGGCGTGTTTATCATTCTCACGAGCTCAGGATCGAGGTACTTAGGGTACGCTCCGGAAATGTCGATGTAGACGTTCGCGTGCCGCCATGCCACGGCGATCATTTCGCGTACCCAAGGGTACCCGGCATGGTTGCATACGATCTTGAGTTCCGGGAACCGTACGGCCACCGCGTCGATGTATTTCGGATGGCCGAGATCCATGGGGACGCCAGGGTCGAAGCTGAACGATGTGTGGATCTGAATCGGTACGTCGAACTCGATACACGTTTCGTAGATCGGGAAGCATCTGGGGTCGTTGGCGTACATCTCTTGGAGGAACGGAGGGAAATCGACGCCCACGAGTCCCAGTTCACCTAGGGCGCGGCGGAGCTCACGGATCGCTTCGTCACCCTTGTACGGGTCGACGCTGGCGAAACCCACGAAGAAGTCTGGGTAGTCGTTAACGAGTCCTGCCACGAACTCGTTGCTTGTCCTCCGTCCCCACTTGGTCTCGATGTCACTGGCTAGTGTCACGGCGCGGTAGAGCCCCAGTTCTTTGAGGCTCTCGATAAGTTCGGGGAGGTTGGTCGGCTTTAATCGAGGCGCCATACGATACCTCTCGATGTACTGCTTGAACGGCCGGATGGGGCCGTGTGGAGGTATGAACGCGCCAAGGAACTCGGGGAGGTTCGGCCGGAACCGGAAATCGATGATTCCAGGAGTCATATGACGGAGCCTAGAGCCACGCGTGAAAGGCGCACTGTGACGACGTAAACTCCATTCCCAGCTTGGTCAAGCCCCGAATCATCGGAACGTTGTCGATGCTGGCGCCGAACGAGACGCTTTTGACACCCTCGTCCTGGTACCATCGCATCCTCTCGGAGATCAACGAGGTCGCTATCCCGAGTCCACGGTTCGCTGGGTCGATGATGATGCCCATTCCAGACAGCAGGTTGGTCTTGATACCCGTGGCGTCGAACAACTCCCCATCTACTATCCCGATCAGAGCTCCCACCAACTTTCCCTCGCGCTCTGCGACGAAAATCCGGCCGAGTTTGTTTTCGAAGACCTCCTCGAAGCGGCGCCCGTAGAGTGCATAGCTGGCATCTCTTGGCAAGTTCGGGTCCGATACGAGCCGGCCCGGAAAAATCTCTCCCTGGTAGAGTTGCTTGATCTGGCTTAAATCCTCTTCTATGCAGTCCCGAATCATTATGCCGTTGCTGACTCGGGGGAACTCGATGTCTGCGATGTCCTGCGCGTAGCTCGCGAACACCTCGACGAGACGGAAGCCGCTCCCCTGCAGTGCCCACGTTAACGCCTTTTCCGATGTGTAGGTACTCGCGGAGGCCAGTTCAACGCCTTCGGACTTGAGTGCGGAGATCGATGTTTTGCAAAGTGATTCGGCTACTGTCTGTTGTTCATTTTGGCCCTGTGGCAAAGCTGTGAACGTGATACTGCCGCATCCGACTCCAAAATAGTTAGCAAGGAAGCTCGACTTATCCGATACCTGAAAGCCGACCAGCCGATTCTCGCTAAAGGCCCCCACTGCGACGGAGCTCGTTGAGAGGGCTCTTCCGATTGCTCGCTCTAGGTAGTGAGTGCGCAGGGCATCGCCGTCGAAACCCAAGCCTCGATAAGGGGCCCAGTACACGAGGTCGCCCAGGTTAGGAGCGAGCGACGAAATTTCATCGACCTCCAGCACTCGAGGCGCGACCGCTTCCACCGTTCAGTAGGTCCCCAAGGCCGCCCCGTAAGTAATCCCTGCACCGAAGGTCAGGAACAGCAAGGTCATTCCCCGCCGCACTTTTCCCGATCTGACGGCGAGGTCTAAAGTTAGCGGCTGTGAGGCAGCGGCGGTGTTGCCGAACTTTCCCATGGTCGTCAACATCTTCGCCATGGGCACGCCCGTTCGATCTGCGACGGCCTCGAGGACTCGTATCGAAGCCTGGTGCGGCACGACCAGGTCGACATCCTCGATCGTCAATCCGTTCTTTCGGAGGACTCGCATGGCCGCATCTGGCAAAGTGCGGACAGCGTCCTCGTACAGTTCCGGCCCCATCAGTTTGAAGAACTGACTACGGCTATGGGCAGAGTCAGACGCTGACATATCGGCCCCTTCAGGCGGTACCATGAAGTGATCCCAGAAGGCGCCTTCGGCGCCCAGGAAGAACTCCCACGGCGGTTGTCCTTGCTCGGCTTCTATGACAACGGCTCCAGCCGCATCCCCGAAAAATACAGCGTCTCGGTGCTCCCAGTCGGTGATGGTAGAGTACATGTCCGCTCCGACAACCAAAGCGCGTTGCGCGAACCCTGTTTCGATGAACTGAGCCGCGCTGGCGAGGCTGTATAGAAAGCTGCTGCAGGCGGCGGAAATGTCGAAAGCCGGGTAGGACCTTCCTCCAAGCTTGTCTTGCAGGATGCATGCGGTCGACGGTGCCTTCCGATCCGGCGTGGTCGTCCCTACTATCAGTAGATCGACGGCGTTGGCGCTCAGGCCCGAGGCCTCCAGGGCGGCCCTCGAAGCCCCCAGGGCAAGGTCTGAAGTAGCCTGATCGTCGGCTGCAACGCGTCGTTCGTGAATGCCCAGGTTTTCAGACACCCACGCCGAATTGGAGATTCCACGCGACTCGATCTCCTTGTTGGTGACGATCCTCTCAGGCACGTAGGAACCCGTGCCAAGGATCTTGAACCCCATTGCGCTAGGCCCCCATATACATGCCGCCGTTGATGTGGAGGGTCTGACCTGTGACGTACCCGGCATTCCGCGATGTGAGGAAGAACATTGCGTGCACGATATCATCGACATTCCCGAATCGTCCAGCGGGAATCTTCGATAGGACCTGCTCGCGGTTTTCGCAGGTGAGCCGGGCTCCCATACCTAGGGCCATGTATCCAAGAACCAATAGGTTCACAGTGACGTTTCTGCTGGCGGCTTCAAGGGCCACGGACCTTGTCAGTCCCGCTAGGCCGGCCTTGGCCGCAGCATAGTTGGCTGCTCCGATTACTCCCGTGTAGGCGACAATTGAGCTTATGGTCGCGATCCGTCCGAACCCTTGTCGCCGCATGTGTGGCAGTACCTCTCTGATGCACGTGAACGGGGCGGTGAGGTTTACCCTTAGAGCCTCTTCCCAACCCTCCATCGGAAGTTTCCACACCATTCCATCTCTGTGGATACCGCTGTTGTTGATCAAAATGTCAATCCGGCCGAACTTCTCCATCGTTCGGTCGACCAGAGACTTGACGGTGGCCTGTTCTCCGACGTCCCCCTGCGAGAGCAAATATGCGACGCCCTCCCTTTCGAAGTCCTCCGCTAAACTCTCGGCACCCTCCGAGTTTGAATAGTAGTTTATAGACACTTTTGCACCAGCTCTCGCGAACGCGCAGGAAATCTCGCGGCCTATGCTACTTACGCCGCCCGTAACGAGGACCACCGAGTCCTGGAATTCCGAAGTGATATTGCTGGTCACGCGTCAAGGAACCTCTGCCACCATAACTCGCGCCCAAGCCGCGATATAGGCAGCCGGTGGCTCGCGCCACTGCGGGAGGCAAACACGATTATTGGTCGTTCGGCGGGATCCCTCCTGTACTTAGGCATGGAGCGTCCAACCTTCGTCGAATAGCGGGTTGCGACCATCGCCAACTCTGACCGCGAAGCCTGACCAGTCGGGGTCCTCGTCATACCAGACCTTCCTGTAGACCTTGTCGAGGATGGCCCCAATGTATTCGTAGCTGTGGTACTTCTCTACGTAGGCGCGGCATTGTCGCCCCAGTTGAGCTCTCAACTCTGCGTCATCTAGAAGCAGTCGCAGGTTTTCTTTGAGATCGTCTAGACTCGAATTGCTGATAGGACAATCTGACCAGGGAAGGTTGAACTCAAAGAGGTTTTCACGGAGATAGCCGATCACTGGTTTGCCTAGGGCCATGGCCTCGAGCCCAAACATGCCGTATCCGCCCACGATGAACTGGTCTGCGATGATATCTGCGCTCTCGTAAATCGCTCTTGCGTCGGTGTTCCTCGTCTGCTCGACGACCCGCAACTCGAATTCGTGACCCTCCGCCTCCAATTCATCACAGACTCTCACTAACGCGTCAGTGCCCTTCAGATGCCGGTGGTTCGTCGAATGCACAATAACGGGTACGTCGTTCTTCGGCACCCCTGAGGCCGGCCAGGCATCGAGACTTATGGCGAGAATGGGAAACGACAGATCAAAAACCGGCAAATACTCGACTGAAGCTCCCCCGGCCATGACGAAGTCTGAGTGCTTCAGGGCATGCTGAATGTTACGCCAGACAGCTTTCTCATCAGTTTGAACATACGGCCCAACCGAGTATTTGTACTTGTCGATAACCATCGATGGCAACTGCACGTCGCTGCCATACGGAGCAACAACGACCTTTTTGCCTAGCAAGCGCAGCAGCCGGTATTCGGCGTATCGCAGCGGCGTTCGATAAAGGTAGCCCTCCAGGTTGAAGCAGAAGTGAAATATATCGAAATTCGACATCGCCCAGATGAAGCCTAAGTAAGGCAGCAAAAGGAGTGGCCGTGAATACCTGAACTTCTCCGTAAGAAGGAAATCTAGTGATTCGTGACTGTAGTTGTACTCCACTGCGTAAGCCGCAGATCGGGAGGTATAGCCATAGTTCCTGGCCGCTTCGGACCAATAGACATAGTTAATTAATGGCGTCGGGCCCCACAGAATTCTAGGCGGTTTCCCTCGAAAATGTCTGCGACGGGTCGTCAAGAACACCAAAGGCACGGACAGCGCGATGAGCAGCACCCCGACTGGCGCTATCAGCAAACGCGCCGCTTGCAGAAAGTGGCGTCGTTTCATCAACTTAATCGATGGCTGGTGGCGAACCAGGGCTGACCAGATGCGCTCTTACACATGGAACAAGACAGCCGGACACTCCCGTACTGATGGGCCGATTGATCGCTCAACAATGAGGCGGAGTTTCATCCTCAAACGAACACCTTAAGCCACCATTCGAAGCTCAGCAGCGACCAAATCAGCAGCCTGTGGTTCACGCTTCCGTCGGAATGCTCGTCGAGGACCGTTGAGACATACTCGGGATTAATGAATTCATAGATCGCCGCGTCGATTCGCAGAAGCTGGTTCACATAGTCGATGCTTTCGCCGCGGAACCACGAGGCGTCCGGGGCTGAAAACCCCTGCTTGGCACGGTCCGTGACTTCAGACGGGATCAGCCGTTTCATCGCGTTGCGCAACACGACCTTCCCGTCACGCGTCTTGCCATAGTAGTTGTCGACCTTGCGTCCCAGTATATTTTCGTCGATTCTCGCTGTTCCGGCCATCTGGCGTAGCTTGTATCGTGGCGGGACTCGCAGCGCGAAGTCGACGAGATCGTTGTCCATGAAGGGGACTCGGGTCTCCAGCGAGTGGGCCATGCTCAGCTTGTCTTCGACGACGAATAGACTGTGCAGGAACGTCTTGATCTCGAAGTACAAAGATGCGTTTATCACGTCTTCGACGCTGTGGATCGGCGGTGTTCCCTCCGCGAAGACGCTCCGAAACGCGTCCAGCGGGCGGACCCCTTCGACGCGCCTCAATGTCGCCTCATTGAAGAACGACGGCCGCGCTTCGTCGGGAATCAGGCGCTGCCAGTAGTTGTAGTAGGCCTGGTAGAAATCGTCGCCGCCGTTGGTGTCGATACCGCGATAGTAGCGCCAAGGGTAGCCTGCGAAGAGCTCATCGCCACCGCTGCCGGACAGCACAACCTTTACGAACTTGCTGGCCAAGCGGGCTACGTAGTAGTTGGGGTAGCACTGGCCTACCCGCAGGTCCTCTAGGTGCCATATGAGGTCCGGCAGCACGTTCTCCATGTCGCCGGCGTGCATGATGGCCTCGTAGTGCTCGGTCTTGAACAGGTTGGCCATCTGCTCGGACGCCGGCCGCTCGTCGAACGCCAGTTCCAGACCGCTTGCCGAAGAGAGGTCAAAGCCGCCCGTGAACGTGTGAATTCTGGGTATTTGTCGCGAGGCCACAGCGGTAATGGCGCCTGAGTCCATCCCGCCACTGAGATACGAACCAACGGGAACGTCCGACACAAGCTGCCGGGTCACGGCCTGGTCGAAGAGTCTGTATAGCTCTTCGGCGCTCTCTTCTTCCGACAGATCGAACCCTTCGGAGGAGAAGCGATAGTCCCAATAGGAGGTCTGTGTTACTACCGGCCGCGCCTCTGGATCGACGACCATTATGCATCCTGGCGGTAGGAGGTGGACACCGTCAAACAACGTTATATCTGTGAAGACGTTCTGAAACGTAAAGTACTGTGCGAGCGCGGGGTAGCAGACCTCCACCTTCATCTGGGGATGCTGAAGCATCGCCTTGATCTCCGACGCGAACATGAAGATGCCGTTTCGGTGATAGTAGTAAAGAGGTTTGATGCCGAAGCGGTCGCGGGCAAGGAAAAGGCGCCAGCCGCCGTCGCCTCCCGGCCCGGCTGGCCTGCGGTCGTAGATTCCAAAGGCGAACATCCCGTTGAACCGCTCCACACACTCACGGCCCCACTCCTCGTACGCGTGCAGTACGACCTCCGTGTCCGTTCGAGACCGGAACCGGTATCCTTTCCCTTCTAGCTCGGACCGAATCTCTCGGAAGTTGTAGATCTCGCCGTTGTACGTGATGACGACGTCGCCGGCGTCGTTGGACATCGGCTGATGGCCGGCGGGAGTGAGGTCGATGACGGCGAGGCGACGGTGGCCGAGCCCAACAGGGCCGTCCACGAACTGCCCTTCCCCGTCAGGGCCGCGATGGGCAATCACGTCCGTCATGCGCTTCATGAGACCGCTCTGCGCAGCTTCGCCGTTGAGATTACAGACGCCGACAATCCCACACATTTCCGACTACCTCAGCTTCACGATCGGGCCGCTTTAGGCATGCACTGCATGGAGTTCGTTCACGACCGTCGTTTGATCCTGTTCGCTCATCTGAGCGAACAGGGGTAAGGCCAGACTTAGACGGTCCGCGATATATGCGTTCGGGAATTGCGCGGGTCGTAGGCCGTACTTCTTGGAGTAGTAGCCTGTCGCAATAGGTGCATGGGTCCCCTGGCGTGTCGCTATTCCCTTCTCGTCGAGCGAGTCCATAAGGACGTTCCGTCGCCTATGAAGTCCCTCGACGTTGTCGAGCGTCGGTGCAGTGGGGCGAAAGAGGCATACGTATGCCTGGTAGCCGTGAACGTAGCCGTCGGGCGATTCTGGGGTCTGCAGCCAAGCGATGTCGGCAAGCGACTCGTCGTATAGGAGGGCTAGTCTCGACCGCTCGCTCAAGATCGAGTCGGCTCGTCCCATTTGTGCACAGCCCAGGGCGGCCTGAATATCCGTCATTCTGTAGTTGTACCCGAGGACTTCGTACTCCGACAGCAAGAAGCCGGAACGCTCGTTGTGGCGTGCCAGATCGGAGCGAGAGGAACCGTGATCGCGCAGGGACCGTGTCATCTGGTCAAGGTCCTCGCGTTGGGTTGTGAGCATGCCGCCTTCCCCTGTCGTGATCGATTTGCGAGGGTGAAAGCTGAAGCAGGCCATCTCCCCAAAGGTGCCCGCATGGGAGCCTTTATAGAAAGCGCCGAACGCGCAGGCCGCATCCTCGACTACCCAAAGCCCGTGGCGCGCGGCCGTTTCCTGGATCGGTTCCAGGTCGGCGCAAAGCCCAAACAGGTGAACGGGGATGATCCCAACAGTCCTGGGGGTGATCAGCTCTTCGATGAGATTGGGGTCGACGTTGAATGTCGATAAATCTATGTCGCAGAAGACCGGCGTGGCTCCCATGTACTCGACCACGTTGGCGGTGGACACCCAGGTAAAAGCGGGCACGATCACTTCATCGCCAGGCTTCAATCCCAGCGCTGCGACAGCCATGTGAAGCGCCGTCGTACACGAGCTGGCCGCGATCGAGTACTTGGCTCCCGTGAATTCCGAGAACTCCTCCTCGAATCGCTGGACGAATGGGCCCTGCACGACCCATCCACTTTTCAGTGGCTCTTGCACGGCCCGAAGCTCGGCTTCGCCGAAAAGAGGTTTCGTGATTGGGATGCTCATGGCTCGACCTGGCCACCAGGGTTGCGCCGCTCCTCGGCCTTGCGCCAGTCGACGAGCCGCCGAAGTCCGTCGGAGAGCTCGATCGTCGCCCCAAACCCAAGCTCTTCTTTGGCCTGGTCGACGCTTCCAACCCGGTGAGTCACGAAAGTCTGTCCTTCCGGTTCGTATTGGACGCCGACCTCCGATCCCGTGATCTCCAACAATAGGTCCGCTAGCTCCCGGACCGTCGTACCGAGACCGAAACCTATGTTGTAGAAGGCGTCCGTCGCCGATGCTCTCATGGCGCATACATTAGCCCGCGCAACGTCGGATACATATATGAAGTCGTAAGTCTGAGCGCCATCGCCGTAAACGACGAGGGGTTTGCCATCTCGAATCCTGTCGAGCATCTTCATCATCACAGCGGTGTAGGTGCCCTTGTAGTCCTGCCTGGCTCCGTACACATTCATATAGCGCAGACCGACGTAGTCGAGCCCATACCGCTCGTTGAAGGCACGACACATGTGCTCTCCAGCGATCTTGGTAGCCCCGTAGAAGGTGCGGTTGTTGTACGGGTGCTCCTCGGTCATCGGCGTTTCGATGGCGTCGCCGTAGACCGAGGCGGAGGAAGAGTAGACCAGCCTCTTCACGTCGTGCCTGACACAGGCCTCCAACACGTTGAAGGTGCCCTCGATGTTCACCTGGAACGCGGCCCGGGGGTATTCATAGCAGTGCAACAGCCAGAGAGCGGCGAGGTGGATCACGATGTCCGCTCCGGCGATGGCCTCGTTCAGGACATCTGTATGGTTGATGTCCCCTTCCACAATTCGGACGCGAGGGTCCTGCTGCGGTCCACGCAGGCTCTCCTTCTGGCCACGTGTGAGATTGTCGTAGACGACGATCTCTTTGACGGGTTCGAGAAGAAGCTCTTCGACGACGTGGGACCCGATGAAACCGGCCCCTCCAAGCACAACTACTTTGCCTTCGTTAGCGATCGTTAGCCTCCTGCCACCGTTTCTTTGGCGACTGCCCGGGCGTAAAGGTCCACCCACATCGTAGACACTTTTTCGACCGAGTAGAGTTCCTTGACGCGCTGACGAGCGTTTCGGCCCATCTTCTCGCGCTCGACGGGATGGTCCCTGAGCCATTGAAGCCTGTCGGCGAGTTGGTCGACGTCGCGGACCTCAACGATGAATCCATCCGTGCCATCCCGGAGTATTTCGGTGTTGGCTCCAACACCGGTGGCTACCACGGGGATCCCGGCCTCCATCGCCTCGATTACCACATTCGAGAAGCCTTCCCGATAGCTCGCGAGTGCCAGGACGTCGTGCGTTCGATACGCGCTTCGGGTTTCCTCGGGTTCGACTCTCCCCGCGAGATTGACTTGTTCTCCAACGCGCAGCTCGGCGATTACTCTTTCGACCCATCGCCCGTCGCCACCGGAAAGACGCTGGATCGCTGGCCCTATTATTGTCAAAGTCGCTCCGTCGACCCGTCCGACCGCCTCGACGAGTTCAGCGATTCCTTTCGCGGGGATTACCCACCCGATGTAGAGCACTCTCAGCCCTTCGCCGTTCGGCGTTGTCCTTTTCATGTCGTCGCGGATATCGACGCAGTTCGGGATCACCTCCACCCGGGGATTTCCGGTCTGTACCGCGACCTCGGCGGCGGCACGGGTGATCGGAACTAGACACCAGCAGGCTCGTAAACTCGCTTTCACCACGGGGCTCGCAATCGCCGGCACTCCGGCGAGGAACCGGTCCAGATCGCCGAAACGGATATTTAAAATCACCTTTGCCCCGATCGCTTTCGCGACAAAGACGTAAAGCATGTCGCGGTAGTAGCTGGCAAATCCGTGGGTTGTTAGATGCACCACTTTGGGCCGAATTCGGACGCAACCCCACGCGAATCTGAACAAAGCGGTCAGCGCTCTCGCCGCTCTGGCCATTAGGGAGGCGCTCAGGTCGTCGTGGCTAGCGAGCGCCGTGTTCAGATGATGCAACGTAACGTTCTCCGCCACATCGGAGCCGAGAAAACGTTGGGTCCAGGTGGCAACGCCTCCTTCCGGAGGAGGGAGCGGACTGACGAGCAGCACTTTCGGTCGAAGCTCGGCTTCGGCTTTCTTCTTCTCTACCTCGCTCTCTCGGGTCTCGACGCCTGGCGCACTTGCCATTTCTTGTTGGGGACGCTAAGCCGCGACCCCAAACCTCCGGGCCCAGCCTGCGAGCTGCATCAGCATCCAGAGCTGGTGGCTGGTACGGTAGACACTGGCGTCGGCCCGATCGTCGCTTCTCTCCAGTGCTCTGCGCTTCACGGTTTCGACCGTGTTCGACGAAAACAGCTCCATCACCGCATCCTGCCCGTTCAAAAGGTCGTCGACGAGTTCCCGGTATTCACGGTTCTGGATCCGGTGCAGAGGAATGCTGAAACCCATCTTTGGGTGTGTCAGGACTTCGGAGGGCAGTCGCGTTCGGATCAATTGGCGGAGCATGTACTTTTGTTCGTGGCCGCGAATCAGGTGCTCATCCGGCAGCGCCATCGCTACCTTGGCGACATCGAGGTCTAGGAGAGGGGCTCTTATCTCTAGCGAACACGCCATGCTCATGCGGTCTATCTTGACGAGCATGTCTTCCGCGAGCACATGTTTGGTCCGGTAGTACATCAGCTTCCTGAGCGATGACCACCTGCTGGCCTCGACCGGGAGGGTCGTAAGCCGATCGAGGGGGGTGTCGGCGATGCCGTTTTCCGGGTCGGCGACCAGTGCACGGACCTCACCTTCATCGAAGAGCGAACGCAGCGCCACGAGCTGTGCGAGACCGTCTTCCTGGGCCGCGTGGAGCGCCCGCCCAGCACGACGAATCGTCGTGGAGCCGCTGAGGCCTGGTATTCGTGAAGCCATGCCGGCAAGTCCAGCCCCGGCCTTCAGCACCGGCCTGGGTAGCGCGCCGAGACGCTCGACGTTCAAACCCCATCGAAAGTCCGGGTAGCCGCCGAACATCTCGTCGCCGCCGTCGCCAGACAGGCACACCGTGACCTCTTGCGCCGCCATCTGGCTGATCATGTAGGTCGGAATGGCTGACGAGTCGCCGAATGGCAGACCAACATGGTCGACGATGTTCCAAAAAAGCTCTGTCTGGAACTCCGCGTTAGCGACGCGGTGCTCCCGGTGGTCGGTTTGTAGCGACTCAGCGACCGCTCGCGCGACTTGGCTTTCGTCGTACCCGGAATCTTCGAACCCTACGGTGAAGGTCTTTATGGGGTCCTGTCTGGCTTCCTGGCAGAAGGCGACAACGGTACTCGAATCGATTCCCCCGGACAGGAAAGCGCCTACCGGGCGGTCGCTGACCAGCTGCCTTTTGACGGCCCGCCGCAACGCCTCGGCGACCGCCTCTTGAGCGTCGGTTTCGTCTTGAAGCTCAGGACTAGGCGCGTAATCGTGGACCCAGAACCGGCCGCGTGCGACCGATCCGCCCTTCCATAGCATCCAGGTTCCCGGCTCGACCTGTTGTATGCCCGCGAACATCGTCAGTGGAGAAGGCACAAGTCCCGCACGCAGAAAGTAACCTAGCGCCTCGTAGTCCAACTTTCGAGGCACGGCATCCCACTCCAACAGGCTACGTATCTCACTGGCAAAGGCTATCGTGTTGCCCTTCAGGTAGTAGTAAAGGGGCTTCTCCCCAAACGGGTCGCGTCCCAAGAGCAGGCTCTGGTCACGACGGTCGTACACGCAGACCGCGTACATCCCTCGCAACGCCCTGAACATCTCATGCCCGTCGTCCTCATACAGATGGACGAGCACTTCGGTGTCGCTATCCGTTCTGAACACATGCCCGGCGTCTAGGAGGGATCGGCGAAGCTCCTGATAGTTGTAGATCTCTCCGTTCAGCACTACCCAGACGGTCTCGTCCTCGTTTGGGATTGGCTGGTCGCCGCCGTCGACGTCGATGATGGCGAGACGTCGCATGCCGATTGCCACTGGGCCGTCGTCGAGCTGCCCTTGCCCGTCGGGGCCGCGGTGTTTCAGCAGACTAACCATCGATTGCAGGGGCGGAGCAGCTTCGTCTTTACCCAACCCATAGCCGCAGATGCCACACATAGGTCTCGGTTACCTGGCGACCGCGCCGGCAACGCCTTCGGCAGGCGAACCCGCGACAAATGTTCTATAGACGTCGGCTGCCTTCCGCTCCATGTCTGTGGGATGAAACGTCGCTTCGGCAAACGATCGGGCTTTGCGGCCCAACTCTTCGCGCAAGCTCTGGTCGCCGAGCAGCCTGCGGACTGCCTCGGCGTAGCCTTCAGGACTGTCGTCCACGTGAAGCGCAACCTCATCCTCAGTGAATCTTGGCTCCGGGTCCCTGAGGCGTAGGTTCGTCACGATCGGCAGGCCGGCCAGAGATGCCTCCATCATGATCTTGCTAAGCTGAAGGGTCGAGTGGAACACGAAAATGTCCTGTTCCTGCAACAGTTCAAGTAGCCTGGCGTTGGGCATCGCTCGTATGAGTTCCACCCGATCGGCGACGCCGACGCTCTGCGCCACGTTTGCGAGCGTGTCTGACAAGGGTCCGTCGCCGACGAAGGTAAGCTTGGTGTCCGGTAGCTCCGCCATTCCACGCACAATGTTGGTAGGGTCCTTGATCGACCTTTCGAACCGACCGACACAGATCAACCGGGCAGGTCTGTTGAGTTCATAATTTTGCTTCGGCACCAACCCATGGCCCACGGCGTTGTAGATGACCTTGTAGCGCCGGATGCCATGCTTTTCCAGGTATGGAACGATTGGCTTGTAGACCGGTAATACCTCGTCAGCCGCGTGAAGGACCTCTCGAGTAGACCGATTCACTAGTCGGGCAATCAGCCACCGGTCGATGCGTGGCCGTCCGGTCTCTCGGTAAACTGCGTCCCGGTTCGTGTGTAGCGAGAGTACCATGGGCACCGATAGTGCAGCCTTCAATCTGGTTGCCATGAACCCTTCGAGTTCGCATCCGTATACCCGGACGAGGTCCGGCTGGATCGATTGGGCAAGTGCGACCCCCCGGCGCACCCACAATCGAAACGCTGGTGGCCAAACCCCCACCTTGAGCGCTGTCGGCGGTGGCAAGTTATGGAGCACTAGGCGTGCTCCACCCACCATTTTTTGCAGCTCCGTGGGGTCGGGTCTCTCGCGGTTCAAAGCCACGATGTGGACTTCGTTGAACACCTCACCTGGATTGAAGTATCGAGGCACGATCTCGCCCTTGCGTACAATCGTCTCGAGTCCGGTTCGGTAGACGATCAGCAGCCGGCTCATCGTTCAGTACTCGCGGCTGCAGCCGGCTCCCGCCGTTCACCGTCGGCCAGACCCTCCAGACGAGCACTGATCTGTTGCGCCACGGTCCGAGAATCGTACTTTGCGGGAGGCTGTCGGCCGGCCAGATCTCCAGTGAGAGCGCGGCGGAGTACTGACAAGATGCCGGCTATGTCTGTCGGGGCCATACTTGGGTAGTCCATCTCCCGCAGGATTCGGTCACTTGTGCTGCCCGGAGGAGTCATACCGATGATCGGACGCCCAGAGCCGAGATAGTCCGCCAGCTTGGATGGGAAGAAGACGTTGCCTTCTCTGAAGGAACCGTCGATCAAGAGCAGGACATGGCTTTCAACGACATACTTCAGGCTCTTGGAGTACGAGACTTTGCCGACCACCTCGATGACGTCGCCGAGCCCAAGGTTGTTTAGCCTGATCAGATCTTTGGGGCGCACGCGGCCCACTAACCTGACTTTCATTTGTTGGGAAAGACAGGGCGTTTCGGCCTTGAGTTGCGACAGGGCCTCGAAAAGATAGATCGGGTTTCTGGCGCTCTGGAAGTCACCGACATAGCTCACCAAAAAGGGTGGGGGAGCCGGAACATTGGCATCGGGATAGAAATCTGCGTCGAAGCAATGAGGGATGGTGACGAATTTCCGTACTACAGTCGAGGGATACCGTTTTTCGGAGAGGGACTGAGTCTCCTCTGAGACGAAGTGGACCTCGTCCGCGCTATCAAAGATGCTCGCCTCGATCCGCCTGTTGACGGTTCGATGGGGATTCACCGGAAACTGGTTGTAGTACACGTTGTCGTACAACGGGTCACTCAGGTAGGCGGCCCACGGAAGGCCGAACTCGCGGGCCAGTGTTCGCGCTACCAGGTGGCTCGTGAACGGCTGGGACCGCGAATAGAGAACATCGGGACGCTGCTCCTCGATCAACCGTCGCGCGGCCTTGAGAGCGGGCCGATACCAGCCGAGCTGCCCGTCGGGCATCGCCGCGATGAACGGCAGGACTCGCGCCGCCAGCCTGATGGGGCCTTTGTATTTCTCTGCGACACGAGTGACCTGCACGCCTGGTGGGATCGACTGCTCGAGTTCCGAGTCCTGTGGCGTCTTATCAGTGAGAGCAACGGCAACCACTCGTATGTCATGACCCAACCTGGCAAGTCCACGAACGGCCTTCAGCGTAGAGATCGACTGCGCAGACTGGAATGGCGGAAGCGCGTATGAGATCTGAAGAATACGCATCTAGGTTCGAGTCAGCACCCGTTTTTGCGCGGGTTGTCCAGCGCCTCTAACGCCCCGACCTCTGATTATCCCTGGCGACACGATATTGACCAGCACGTCGGTCAACGGGGGCTCTTCGAACCAATGTCTCACCTCATCGAGCCGTTGCGGACTGTCGTATTGTGGAGATAGGTCGTCGAAGGTGTCGAGGATACTCCACTCCAAGAGCTGCCGGCGCGAAAGGTGGTACATCCCGCTGAAGTTCGCGACCGGCACGATACCCGCGACGTACCTCCCAACTGCGGGCGTATTCTTTCGCAACCAAACCTTGATGGGCAACAACAGCGGAGTGATTCGCGTCACGGCCGAGTACAGGAATCCCTTCGGCAGCCGCTTCGTTATCGTCCGCATCCAATACTTGGGCGTGAAGTACGACTCCCAGGATTTGGCATATACGTCGATAACGATTTCACCGCTCTCTTTCAGGTAGGGAAGGAGACCCAAGAACGCTTCTTTCACTCTCGGTGTATGCTGAAGCACTCCTATGCAGAAGACTTTGTCGAATGTTCCCGGCTTGAAGGGCAGGGCGTAGAGGTCCGCCTGCGCCAGAGTGAGGCCTGAATGGGGGCCGTTGTTT
>CAUZJF010000015.1:0-17734 GCA_963579975.1 Dehalococcoidia bacterium | reverse complement strand
GTTCAAGATATCGTGTCCTAACCTCGTGTTGAAAACCCTTCGCGAGATGCCCCCAATCCGCTGTCATTCCTCTGAAAATGGGGTGTCCGAGGGCTGGCTTTCTCCCTTCCCAACCTTCCACCAAAGGGGGCATGGGTAAGACTCCGGTCCTTTTCATCATTCATGGTGTCCCGTGCAACGGGACATGTCGGATTGCTGTAAAAACAGGCGCGGCCTCCGGAGGTGACGCGCCGCGATTTTCATCTTTTAAGGTGCCGGAGGCAACCGGCATGGACGATTCTGAGCCCTGCGAAGAATCTGAGGGAGGTCGATGACCGGGATGCATGGCGATGCCGACGAATGGATTGCTCCATGCTCTGAATTCGGGTTGAAAGCACTATCCCTCAAAGAAGGCCAAATGCTAGTGGGGCTCATGGGCTTTCAGAGATACGGGTCGGACGAGGACACCAGTTGGCTGGTTCTTGAACGCGAACCAAACCATGTTGTAGGCAGCCATCCTGACCTCATTGAAGCGGAACTGACCTACGCCCTCGGTCAAAAACATTGGGGGCTGGGATACGTCATCAGAGATGGCCAGGACTTTGATCGATTACGGCTTCACCGAGCTTGGTATACACCGGATCTTCAACTCTGTTGGGGCCGATAACGACCGGTCCGTCAAACTTATGCGGCGACTAGGCTTCCGACTTGAAACGAGCCTTTTTCGCGAGCCCAGAATCAACGGCATTCTGGATTACAAGACTGAGTAGTGCTCAATTGGGAACTCATGTTTGCACTCAATTCGCCAGGACAGATGCTGAACTGAATCAAGACACTGCCGGGGAATCAGGCTGTCAGCCGCCCGGGGATCATCGACCTCTGGTCGATGATCCCCGGGCTCGGGAAGGGGTTTCGGTCGTAGTGTGCTTCCCGAACGCTGGTGTCAGAGCGTCAACTCCGCCGCCTCCGTTCGGTGAAGTGAAAATCACCGTCGGGCACCGCGTAGGAAACACCAGTGCACAAGAAGGTGCCCTGGTGCGCGACGTCCGCGAGCTCCATCATTAGTGCTTCCGTCTCCTCTATGGAGATGAACTCAGCAACCGTCATATGGGCCGAGAAAGGATGTGTCCGCGTAGGTGCTCTTGGGAAGACTGACGTAGCTTCCAGCGCGGCGCGAAGCTTATCGAGTTTTTCTTGTGGCTCTATCGCCAGCACAACACCCGGATGAGGCCGGTAGTTCGCCAAAGGACCGTAGCGGATGGCGATGTGTGGGAAGCCCGCGGCTATCGACTCAAGCTCGCCCCAATCCTTCTCAGCCATGGACCTGGGTAGCGGGACCGTGAGGCTGATGTGCGCATCGCAAATCGATTGGCTGCGCGGGTCGTGCTTGGCTCGAAGAGCGTTCATACGCAGAAGCAGGGGGTCAGGCGGTAGGATCAGGAACGTCCCAAACCTGTATTCCCCTTGCCAGGACTCCCAATGACCTATTTCCTCTACGTAGGTCGTTATCATGATCCACCCCATTGAGGCCATCTCAGCGGCCTCCGCGAGCTCTGCGGTGTGGTCCTACACGCCGGCGATGGACCGCACCTCCGCCAGCAGCGATTCGACCTCCTGCGGCGACTCGGCTTCGGCGTAGATACGTATCAGTGGCTCAGTGCCCGAAAACCGCACCAGCGTCCAGTAGCCGCTGTCGAGTACGAAGCGGTAGCCGTCCCGCGTGTCGATGTCTTCGACACGGCGGCCCGCCAGCGTTTCAGGCTGGGCCGACTTCACCCGGTCTTCGATCTCCTGCCGGTTGCCTTCGAAGTGCAGGTCGAGCCGGTCATAGTGGTGCGGTCCGACCTTGTCGGCGAGCATTTGAAGCAGCTGGGACACCGTCTTGCCCGTCTTGACCATCATCTCCAGGAGCAGGAGTCCGCTGAGGATCCCGTCCCGCTCGGGGATGTTGCCTCGGAAGGCGTACCCGCCGCTCTCCTCGCCCGCGACCAGGGCGTCCTCGCGCATCATGATCGGCCCCAGGTACTTGAACCCGACAGGTGTGTCGAACACGGGCACGCCGTACAGCTCGCCAAGGCGGTCGACCATGCTCGTCATGGTTATCGAGCGAACGAGCGGCCCCCTGCGCTTCAGCACCTCGAGCTGGTGCATGCACAGGAGCGCGAAGGTCTGGAGAGTCGTCAGAAACCGGCCTCGCTCGTCTACCAGACCGAGGCGGTCCGCGTCGCCGTCGGTGGCGAGCCCTACATCGTGTCCGCCGGAAGCGACGCGGTCCATCAGCTCACCGAGGTTGTGGCCCAGGGGTTCGGGTTGGCTCATGCCGGGGAATGCCGGATTCCGCTCGCCATGTAGCTCGGTGACAGTGGTCGCGCCGCCTTCGAGCAGCTCGGCAAAGTAAGCCGCGCCGGCCCCGTACATCGAGTCGACCGCGACGTTCAGCCCAGCCAGCCGGATCGCGTCGAGGTCGACGAGCTGCGAGATGTTTCCGAGGTACGCAGGCTTGGGGTCGAAGCGCTCGACGAGTCCCTTGCTCTCAGCTTTGGCGAGAGAGAGCACATTCACGCTACCCGACGCTTCCACGGAGGATATCTTCTTCTCTAGCTCGGCCGTGACCTCCGGCGACGCCGTGCCGCCGTGGTCCGGCTTGAACTTGAAGCCGTTCCACTGCGGTGGGTTGTGGCTGGCCGTAATCACCGCCCCGGCGCCCGCGCCACGGTTCACCAGGTTGTAGCTCACGACCGGTGTCGGGGCCGCCCTGTTGGTGAGCAACGTCTTGATTCCATTACCTGCGGCCACTTCGGCCACGGCCGCCGCGAACTCCTCCGAGGCGAACCGGGTATCGTATCCGACCACCAGCCCTCGCGATGCATCGCCTTGGGACTTCAGCAGGTCGGCGGTCCCCTGAGCGCACAAGCGGACGTTGGCGAAGGTGAAATCCTCGGCGATAACTGCGCGCCACCCGTCGGTCCCGAACTTGATTGGCATGGTAGTAGCGTCTCCGCACTGGATGTCTCTACGTTAACATGAAGAGCACGGGTCTGAGACCCACCCACGGAGACCCACAGCATCGGCGTAGGGCCAGGTTTCAGACCTGCCCGCCTCTGCGCGATGCTGGATGCCGCCTTCGCGGCAGAACAAATGCACTATAATGGTGAACGGAGAGATCCCATCGGGTCGGCTTTTTGGTCATGGGTGCGGGCACAAAAGCATCTTTCGGTCCCCGGCATAGCTGCAGTGCGACAAAATGCAACACAAACAAAAACGCGCCATGAGAAACAGCTCGCTGTGGAGCCTGTCCCCAGGTCCTTCTTCGCGGGCTCCTCAGGACGACAAAGAAGGAAAGGTCCCGCGCTAGCTTTGAGTCGGTGTTGCCTGGTATACGAGGGCCTCGCCGGTCAAGACCTCCTCGTCGTCCTGGTTCTTCACTACGAACCTGATATCGGCCATCGGGCGGTTGTCGCGGACCGAGGTCACCTTCGCCTCGGCTCGGATCGTGTCGCCTATGTAGACCGGCTTCGTGAAGATCCAGTTCTGGGTAACGAACACAGTGCCGGACCCCGGCATGTCCATCGCGACCAGAGCGTGCAGGAGGCATTCCACCCTGGGCCATCAGCCGTCCGAAGCGCGTGCGGCTTGCGAAGCCCGGATCGAAGTGGAGCGGATTGTAGTCGCCCGTGAGCTGCGCGTAGGATTCGATCATCTCCGCGGTCACCGCCATCTCCCGGTGCGCCGTCTGTCCAACGGAAACGTCCATACATCACTCCCTTCGGTGCTGGTCTTGCCAGAGCGGGGCCACACGCAGCGTTCCGTCTCGCGCCGTATGTAGTCTCGCTGCTCAGCGTCAAGGACGACGCCCGAACCTGCATAGGCGTTCTCGGATATCCGCTCGGGCCGCGACGTTACCGGGATGGCGACGCTAATCCTCGGGTCGGCGAGTACCCAGGCCAGCAGTGCCTGCGCCCACGTTTCGATTCTGGTTCCCTCAAGCGGCGCGATGTCGGGCTTGCGCTTCAAGCCGGTGATGTAGAGACCCTTCTGCAGCGGCTCCATGACGCGCCAATTCCGAGGTCGGCTGCCAGGGGCAACACCTCGGCCTCGCACTCCCGCTGGCCGATACTGTGGGGCACCTGGACGGCGCCCACGCGCCCGGACTTCATGATGTCGATCATCGTGGGATAGGCGCTGGTCCCCAGGTGTGTGATGCTTATGACGCCGACCTTGCCCTTGTCTTTGAGGCGTTAGAGCGTGTCCAACTGTGTCCGCCAGTCGAGCAGGTTGTGTACCTGGAACACGTCTATATGTTCGGCGCCAAACAGCTCGAAAGGGCGCGCTATCTGCGCCTCGCCCTCTTCCCGGCCGGTCGTCCACACCTTGGTCGCCAGCTGGAACTGTTCGTGCCTGCCGGTGATGGTCCGGCCCACGACCTCCTCGCTTCTCCCATACATAGGCGACGAGTCGATGATCCGGCTCTGAACGGCAACGTCGCGTTCGGAGGAGACGTCGAAGGTCTTCCAGGTGCCGATGCCGACGGCCGGAACCCGCAGGCCGGCCAGGGTCCGGAATTCCATGAAAATACTCAAACCGGCTTCATGCGGCAGACGCGAGCCCGCCGCCATGATCAAACGATTCGCGCTAGTGGACCGTGTGGGTGGCTGGAGACGGCCAACGTTAGGGGCGATGCCCCGGTGCCTGCCCGGTTAGCCGCGTTTGTGGAAGAGGTCGAGGAAGCGGTCCTGGTAGAACCCGAACAGCCCCCAGCGGTCTAGCTCTCGTTTGAGCATCTCCGGGTTGGCGCCTTGTTGAACTTCAACAAACAGGCGCTCGATGGCCTGAATCGCGGCGCGGGGCGCTCCCCCGAAATCTCTCTGAGGGTCGAGTAGCCCCTTCGAGTGCAGGTCCTGCACGTTGCCGGCCACGGAGGACGACGTGAACTCGTAGATGAACTTAAGCAGTGCCACGTCCCACAGTTCGTCCACGCCCACCATCACGACCGACAAGTCCTCTTTGCGGCTGTCGAGGTCGCCGCTAATCCTGTGAGCGATCTCGGAGGCCTGGCCGCTCACGATGTCCATTTTGCCGAACTCGTTCTTGTACTGGTAAAGGATCCCTGGGCTGTTTGGTCCGGACTGGCTTGCTTCGTAGTTGAAGTAGTCGTAGGCCTCGGGGCTGAACCCTTGAAGGTTCATCGCGTAGGTGGGCGTAACGACCGCGGGGCGCTCCGCCTTTACCCTGCCGGTCCGGATCACGCCCTCCTCCTTCCGGCTGTCGAGTTCCTCATAGATGGGCTTGGTTACCACGTAGTAGGAGATGTTGGTCGTGCCGAAGGTCGCCAGGCGTTGTTTCGGCAGTCGGACGATCCAAGACTTCTCGGCGGCGCGTTGCCAATCGCCTTCGTTTTCGATCACGTTCGACTCCCGCTGTAATACGTGACGTCGGCGTTGCCCGCCGGCGCTCCAACTTGATGCTAGCCCTGCTTGTGAACAGTGTCAAGGAATAATGCCACCGCGTCGGCCCGACGACAACCGCCCGGTCGTCGCGCCTGAGTACGTACTTGGGCGTACAATGTGGCCCACTACATTCCTCTGAATAGGGAGCAGTCGCTGAACGTCGGAGTCTGCAAAATCACCCTGCGGATGCCCGAGAACCAGAGTCTCAAGGGCAAGCGGCGGGTGATCGCCTCCCTCAGTTCGAGAGTCCGCAACCAGTTCAACGTGTCTGTCGCCGAGGTCGCCGACAACGGCTCGTGGCAGATTGCGACGCTGGGCATCGTCTGCGTCAGCAACAGCTCGCGGCACGTGGATGAGACGGTTGGTGCCGTTGTCGAGTTCATCGAGAACAGCCGAGAGGACGTCGAGCTGGTCGGCCACGAACAAGAGACCATCTCAGGCTTCTGACACATGGACGTGTCGAGCGTCCTTGCTCATTTGCAGAGCCAACCCTGGTACGACGGCCAGATCGTTCACCGCGAAAATGTTCCTCCCAGGGACGCCCGCACTGGAGAGCTGAAAAGCCCGCTCGACGACGGACTACACGGGTCCTTGGTGTCCGCTGGGATCGCCGCGCTGTATTCCCACCAGGCGGAGGCCGTCTCGGAACCGTTACGAGGGTGTGTTTGCCTCAGGGCGTGGCTGAAAGCGGCAGGTCACCCGCCCAGATGTCCAACGTAGGGGTCCCGATGTGGCATCGGGATGCACCAAGCCCCATGGTTCGTAGGGGCGCATCCGCGTGCGCCCGTTTCCAACCAGCAATGCCTCGTTGGCACAGATCAGCCCGCACAGCGCATGCTATACTTGCGCGAGGTTCGGCAAGAGCGCTCCGCCGCGGCCGTCGCGGGCCTCCTCAACACTCCGAGCAAAGCTACCCCGATGCGTACCTTCAGATTGGCGTTGGCCCAGATCAACCCGACCGTCGGCGACCTTGAGGACAACGCGTCCAAGATCATCGACTACATCGACCGGGCGCGCTCTTACGGCGCCGACCTGGTGGCGTTTCCCGAGCTCGCGATACCTGGCTACACTCCTGAAGACCTCCTGTTCAAGGCCCAGTTCGTCGAGGCCAACATAGACACGATGCGGAGGATAGCCCAAGCGTCCGCGCGAATCGCTGTCGTTGTCGGTTTCGCGGACAGTGACGGGGGCGTTCGCAACGCCGCTGCGGTCGCCTATGGTGGCAGAGTGGTGGACACGTACCACAAGATCCACCTTCCCAACTACGGCGTCTTCGACGAGAGGCGCTACTTCACACCCGGAAATCGCTGTCCCGTCTACTCTATTAATGGGACTCTCGTTGGGGTCAACGTGTGTGAGGACATCTGGGAGCCGGTTGGCCCCACGAACGTACAGTGCGCCTCCGGGGCCGAGGTGATTGTCAATATCAGCGGTTCGCCCTTCTACGCTGGAAGGCTGGCGGAACGTGAGCAGGTGTTGGCAACGCGGGCGTCCGACCACGACGTCTTCGTCGCCTACTTGAATCTGGTCGGTGGACAGGACGAGCTGGTCTTCGATGGCGGTAGCATGGTGTTTGACCCTGCGGGGGGCCGGATGGCCCAGGGCAGCCGGTTCGTGGAAGAACTCATAGTTGTGGACCTCGACGTTGAGGCGTTGTCGAAGTCCCGGCGCGAGCCGGCCGTTTCAGGGGAGGAGCTCACGGCCGTCGATAGCGTCGGCCGGCCTAGCATCATTGAGGTGTCGGACTACTCGAACCGTTCTCGGCCGGCGGTACCAACGCCGGAGCCGGTAACGTGCGACGGTATCGCGGAGGTATACGCAGCGCTCCGGACAGGTACTCGGGACTACGTGCACAAGACCGGGTTCGAAAAGGTCCTCGTCGCCCTTTCGGGCGGCATAGATTCGAGTCTCGTTGCGACCATTGCCGTCGACTCCCTGGGAAGCGAAAACGTCACGGGCGTCTGGATGCCATCGCGCTATTCGTCGGAGCGCAGTATGCGCGACGCGCGCGAACTTGCCGACAACCTGAGTATCAGGTTCGAAACTCTCGCCATTGAGGACGCATTCACGGCGAATCTGGAGACGCTGGCTCCTCTTTTCGACGGTCTTGAGCCCGGCTTGGCTGAAGAGAATCTGCAATCGCGTATACGGGGGGTCATGATAATGGCCCTCTCCAACAAGTTCGGCTGGCTCGTCTTGACGACGGGGAATAAGAGCGAGATGGCAGTGGGCTACGCGACGATCTACGGCGACATGGCCGGGGGATTTGCCGTTATCAACGACGTGCCCAAGACGTTGGTGTACGAGCTCGCCGAGTACCGCAACTCGATCACGGACATGCCCCCTATCCCAACCAGCGTCATCGAAAAACCCCCGACCGCCGAGCTGCGCCCGGACCAGCTCGATCAGGACAGTCTTCCGCCCTACGAGGTACTAGACCCGATCCTGAAAGCCTACGTCGAGGACGACCTGTCCTTCGAGCTAATAGTCGAGAAGGGCTTCGCCGAGGAGGTAGTCAGGCGTACAATTACCATGGTCGACCGCAGCGAGTACAAGCGCAGACAGGCGCCGCCGGGCATCAAGATCACGCCGCGCAACTTCGGACGCGATAGACGAATGCCGATCGCGAACCGATATCGGCCGTTTTAGCGACCTCGAACCGAGCACGGTGAACGGCTCGATCAAGGTCGCGTAAGACCGGCGTCCTCGTCCGGCCACCCCAGTACTGTCGGGTCTTGACACCGACAGTAACAGCAAATAACATTCGCCGCAGCCGATATCGCGCTTGGAACTCAGCCGGCTGCATCGGGGTATCAAACAATCAAAGGGGGCATCGTCTATGGCTACTTCTTCGCTTAGGAGAGGGGACATAACCGCTCGAGTCGCTACACGCCTTGGAGGCTCCAGGGCCCAAGGAGAGGCCGCGTTGAACGCGGTGCTGGGTGTCGTTCAGGACGCCTTGTCGAGTGGGGACCGGGTGGTCCTCACCGGGTTCGGCGCTTTCTGGGTGACGGGCGTGAAGGAACGAAGAGTCAGGTCGATTCGCGGCGGTCAGCTCACCACCGTTCCAGGCCACAAGTTGGTCAGGTTCCGAGCTGGACAGGACTTGAGTAACACCGTGAAGGGTTAGGCGCGCAGCGCACGCGACTTAAAGACGATCTAGCCCCGGCTCCGCCGGACACGGCGGGCCGGGGTTTTGTATTTCATCAAAAGCCGTAGTCCCAAAGCTGGCTATCTCGTAGTGGCTGGTCGCGTTGTCTGGCTTGGGTTAGTCTTGATCCGCATACCTCCCTGACTCTGAAACGGCCTGCCGACCTCCATACCAATATGGTGCGTCACAGGAGCGCGTGTGCCCTCGGCCTTTCAAAGCGGCCGGCAGAGAAGATCTAAGGACCGGCCATGTCCCTCGCTGGTGTCAAAGTCCCAACCGACCCGGACCACGAGATTGACTTTCCAGCACGCCCCGCCGAACTCCTCGCCTGACCCTCGTACTTAGATCTTCCAACGACCCCCTTTCTCGCTTCGACAAGCTTGCGTTGAGTCCGTCAAAGGGCTACTACGAACTGGCGGCGAGCTGTTTGTCGGAGAGGGGTCGTTGTTCACTTGTTCCATTTTCATCCGTTTTGTTCCATCTCCTATGTGGTGGGGTGGTACTTGGGACGGGGCGACTGTTCCACCTCAAAAGACAAGGGACAGACCGGTGGGGTCCGTCCCTCAATAAGTAGAATAGTACGGCCGTTCTAGTTTGTCAAGCACGTGTCTGAAAGGTGTTTGAAGGGGCGAGGTGAAGGACCGGTGTGGGTTCGACAGTATCCAGATTCGGGGGTTTCGATAGAGAGTCTAACTTTTTGGGTGCTCATTTGACCATGGTAGGCTACTACTTTTACCGGCGCTGAAGCACGTGTACGCAGGTGAAAGCGTGGCTTTCACAGAGCGGCGTCGATTTGCAGGCTAGGGATTTCTTCAGCGACCGTTTCACCAAGGACGAGCTTCGCAGGCTGATCGGAGACAGGCCCGTCTCGGACTTCTTCTCCTGGGCCAGCCCTTCGTTCAGGAAGCTTGGCCTCGACCGGAACGACCTCGATGACGACCGGCTCATCGCCATGATGCTCGACGAGCCGAGGCTGATCCGCCGTCCGCTAATCGCGGTGGACGGTGAGGTGATCGAGCCGACGAGTGGCTCTGAGAGGATTATCTCCATGCTGTCAGACAGATTGGGAGTCTAGGTCTAATTGGTCCGGCCGTACCTGCGTGCCGGAGAGCGGCGTCGAAGCTACAGTTCGTCGATGAATCGTAGCTGGCTCTCGATCTCTTCGGCGTTGTTCGGGAAGGTCTCAACGAGGATTGTCGCATTAAGGGCTCGGATGGCCCGATGAAACTCTGTCGGCAGGGTGCCTTCGCCAAGCAGGGCATGAGAATCGGCGCGCCCCCGCGCATCGTACAGGTAGTTATCGCTCCAGTGGACGTGACTGATCAAGTCCGGCCGGACCAGGAATGCCTCCAGAGCCTTGGCACGTTGCGGTTCCGGAAAGGTGTTGACGTAGGTGCAGGCGTGGCTGGTGTCGAGGCAAAGGAGAACGTTGGGCCGGTCCACTTCCTCGCAGATCCCGATCCATTCCTCGGGCGACGCTCCGAAGTAGGAGTCGCGGTTATCCCAGTCTACCTCGTGACCGGACGCGTCCTCTGTTAAGCCTGTCCAGTATCGGGCGTGGTTCTCGCAAACGATCTCGATGCCGCGGTCGGACGCGACCCCGGCGATTCGCCGGATTGCGTCGATGAGGAGGTCATAGTCGCCTTCGCGCCCTTGGGTCTGCTTCTCATCGAACCAGCGCCGGGGGGCGAAATGGATGTTCACCTGTTTAAGTCTTGAGAAGCCGGCCGTCAACTCTACGTAATCTTCGATCTTTCGAACCGACTCTTCGCGAAAATCGCTGTCCGTTGCCGCGATGTTGAGCCTGACGTCCCCTTTCTGGGTGGGGGCGTGGCCGCTGGCGAGCAGCTCGGCGAAGGGCTGCATCTCATCCGACGTGGCGTGCATCTGGCCTTCGGCGTCGAGTTTGAAGCGTTGCAGCTCGGCCAAGCCAAAACTCATCATGCCGGAGAGGCGGTGTTTGGTCCTATGAGGGTTGCTATTGATCTGTGGACACCAGATTCACAGGCTTTTGATGAACTCCAGCTCCCCTTCGAGTTCCTCGGTCGAGTAGAAGTGTTCGATTAACAACGTTGCGTCCAGGGACTTGATGCCGCGATGCAGCTCCAGGGGGAGTGAGCCCGTTCCAAGGACCGCGTGAGAGTCGACGCGCCCGCGGATGTCGTGCAGATAGTTGTCGTTCCAATGCACGTGTTTGATCAGCTCCGGCCTCGACAGGAAGGCGAGCACCCGTTCCTCCCGTTTGTCCTCTGGGAAGGTGTGGGCGTAGGTGCAGGTGTGACTCGAATCGAGGCAAAGCTTCACGTTGGGTCGATCGACGTCTTCGCAGATTTGGATCCACTCCTCGGGGGAAGACCCGAAGTAGGCGTTTCGCCCGGTCCAAACGACGTCGTCGTGCGCAACTTCGTCGAGGACGCCGGTCCAGTAAGCGTTGTTATTTTCTAGGACGATCTCTATGCCGTACTGGGCCGCAAAGGCGGCGAGCTCGCGTACCCCGTCCACTTGGAGTTCGTAGGTGCCCTCGTTTCCCCGGGTCTGATAATCCTCGTTCCAGATCTTTGGGGCGAAGTGCATGTTCACCTGGCGCACGTGTGGTTGGCGCCGGGCGGCGTCGATAAAGGTGATGATGAGCTCGATGGACATCCTGCGGAACTCGGTGTCAGTGGCCGCGATGTTGTGGCGCATCTCGCCGAGTATCACCGGAGCGTGTGCGCTGATGAGCATCTCAGAGAACTCGCCGGCTTCTTCGACGGGGTCGTTCATTGTCGTCTCGGTCTTGAGGCCGAGGCGGGTCAGATTGTCGAGTCCGGCGCCGACGGTTACGGATAAGGGGTGCTTTAGCCCGAGGCCGTCCGCTGGGGTATTGTTCTGGGCTGCCATTAGACCGCAACCCCCAGCAGGCCCAGCCTGGCGGCTCCCTGGCGGATCCGGTCTCTCTGCTCGGCCGTAGCCGGAGGGATCGGCGGCCGCGGGTCTCCCAACTCGATACCGAGGCGCTCACTGGCCAGTGCCTTGACGTTGGCTGGGTAGACTGCCCCGGCCTGAATTAGCAGGTTCTGGACCTCGGTCGCTCGCCTTTGAGCTGCCTCCGCCCGCTTGTGGTCGCCCTCCTGGTAGGCGTTCCATATCTCCACCCAGGGCTCTGGGGCCGCGCATGGCGCCCCGTCGACGCAGCCGGCGGCGCCCAGGGTAAGGGCGGAGAGCATCAGGCGGGCGTTGCCCGTAAAGCAGCGCATACCCATCTTCACGAAGGCTATATTGTTCGTAAATTCGGGCGCCGAGTGCTTGAGGCCGGCCAACTGAGGAACGCGGTCCGCGATCTTCTCTAGGTAGTCGGGCGTGATCTCGACGCCGGTCGACTGCGGCAGGTTGTATACGAAAAGAGGAAGGTCGGCGGCGGCGGCCACGGTGCGATAGTGCTCGACCACGGCATCTTCGCCGATCCGATAGAAGAAGGGAGGGACGCAACAGATGGCGTCTGCGCCGACCTTGGCGGCGTGCTCGGCCATGGCTACGGCGCTTCGGGTGGTCAGGGCTCCAACATGCATGATGATGAACGCTCGTCCTGCGGCCTGTTCGACCGCAATCTCCGCGAGCCTCTTGTTCTCGTCGTCGCTTAGGAGGACACACTCTCCGCCTCCACCGGCGACCCAGAACCCGTGCGCTCCCGCCTCGATATTGAAGTCGAGCAGCTTTCTGAACGCGTCTTCGTTGATTTCGCCTTCGGGCGTCATCGGCGTGACTATCGCCGGGACGACCCCCTTGAATTCGGTCATTATTTCCCTCCGCTCAGGCTTCCTGTTGCACCGGCTGACATTGTAGCACCGGGGACCGTTCGGCCCAACCGCCGCCGCTGGCGTCGGATCAAAACGAGGGACAATCCTGAGGGTGACCAGAAGGGGCGCACGCAATGCGCCCCTTCTGGTCACCCTTCATGACTCCTTGCGTTCATAGCCGAGACGGAACGGGACGACCCGTCCGTCGATTTGCACTCCTGCGACCCTTACACCAAGTCCGGCCAAGGGCTCGTGCTCAAGCAAGCCCTTGTTTATGGCGTCCACGATCTCCCATGCAAGCTCGTGGGACTCGGTCTCGCGCGAGTCGATCTTAACCTCGAACATGTATCCTCCTCCTCGGCCGCGACTGGTCTTTCGTTGAGGCCCGTGTCGCGGCGGGCAACGGTGACGGTGTGACTATGCTATTGACGGAGTGTCGCCGCGTCAACACGGGAGGGCAACGCGGAAAACGGGTGTCGGCCCGAGCTGATTGCACTATAATTGCCAAGCCCCGGACCTAGCGATTCAAGAACAGCAGGCGGCAAAAACGATGAACCAACGATCCTATGCGATGTTCGATAGCCGTGAGGTCTTCCCTACGACGGTAGAGGTCAGTGAAGGCGACCACCTCCTGTTGGGCGGCTGCGACGCCGTTGACCTGGCGTCGGAGTACGGGACTCCTCTATACGTCTTCGACGAGGAGACTCTCCGAAGTACCTGCAAGGAATATGTGAAGGAGTTCACCGGCCTTTATCCCAACACCAGGGTGCTCTACGCATCCAAAGCCTTTCTTAGCGGTGCTCTGGCCAGGTTGATCAACGAGGAAGGTCTGGGGATCGACGTGGTCTCCGGGGGGGAGCTTGCCGTGGCCAAGGCCGTCGGCTTCCCGCCCGAGGACATCTACTTCCACGGCAACAACAAGAGCGCCGACGAGTTGGAACTGGCCCTCGGGTACGGTGTCGGAAGGGTCGTCGTCGACAACTTCCACGAACTCGATCTGTTGAACGCCCTGGCCGCTGCGCGCGGTGAGAACCAGGGTATCTTGCTACGCCTCTCGCCCGGGGTGGACCCACATACACACGTCAAGACGACGACCGGCGTGCTCGACAGCAAGTTCGGATTCTCCATCGAGACCGGAGACGGGGAGCGAGCTATCCTGGCGGCTTTGGACGCCTCGAACCTCGATCTCGTCGGGATTCACTTCCATCTCGGGTCTCCAATATTTGAGTTAGAGCCGTACGCCATCGCTATCGACGCCGTGCTGTCGTTCCTCTCGCCGTTCAAATCCCAGGGCCTCGAACTGCGAGAGTTCAGCCCGGGAGGGGGTTTCGCGATCGGCTACCTGCAGGACCGACTGCCACCGCCGGTCGCGTCTTATGCGGAGGTGATCACGTCGGCGCTTACGCGACGCGCGTCCGAGTGTGGGTTCGGGGAGCCCACGCTCGTAGTCGAGCCGGGGCGCGCGATCGTTGGCCGAGCCGGCGTTGCTCTCTACACCGTAGGCGCGACCAAGGACATTCCCCGAGTCCGCAAGTACGTTTCGCTAGACGGCGGCATGGGAGACAACATACGGCCCGCGCTCTACGACTCTGGGTATGAGGCCGTGGTCGCCAACCGAGTGTCCGACGGGCCGGAGGAGACGGTGACGCTTGCTGGCAAGTACTGCGAGTCGGGCGACATTCTCGTCAAGGACGTGTTACTGCCTAAGCTTGAAGCGGGAGACCTGATCGCGATACCCGCGTCCGGGGCCTATGCGCCGGCGATGGCAAGCAACTACAACTGGAGTCCGAGGCCGGCGATGGTCATGGTCATGGATGGGCAGGCCCGGTTGATCCGGCGGCGCGAGACCTACGAAGATATGATGCTGTGTGACGTTATGTGAACCTCACCCCTGGCCCCTCTCCGTACCGCGGAGAGGAGGGAAAGAAGGCGGGCAGGCAGCTACGGTTCGGCGTCGGGTGAAGGAATCATGTTGCGGGAGTTGGCGAGTTGAGCTACGTCGGTTGGGCGATGGTCGCGATGGTGGGGTACGGGACGACCGCCGTGCTTCTGAAGGTGGTGTTGCGTACCGTGCCGCCCGAGGTGGCGCTGGTCGTTACGAACACGATGCTGGTCGCGGCGGCCGTAGCGCTCGTTATCTTGCGACGCCAGAGCATCCCCGCTAACCTGAACTTGGACGCTCCTACGTTACTGCTTTTTGCGGCAGGCGTCACGCTTAGCCTGAGCATCAGCAGCTTCTATCTTGCACTGAGCCGCGGTCCAGCGTCGGTCGTGGTGCCTATCTTCGCCATGAACTTCGCCGTCGCCAGCGTGCTGGGAATGATCTTTCTGGAAGAGGGCATCAAGGCGACGCGGGTCCTCGGCGTTATACTGGCTGCCGGCGCGATTGTCTTGCTCACGCGTTAGGGTCGCGAGGTACGATTCGATGTGGCGAACGATAGGCAACCGAAAGGCAGTCGATTTTTTACGCCGTGGCATCGCGGCCGGCCGGACATCGCACGCCTACCTGATCGCCGGACCAAGGCAGATCGGCAAGATGACGCTGGCGATGGACCTCGCCAGTGCAATGGAATGCGTCGGCGACGACAGGCCGTGCGGCGAATGCGACCAGTGTAGCCGCGTTGAGCGCCGGACGCATACGGACGTCAGGGTAGTCGGGCTCGACGAAAGCGGGTCCCGAGTGCGGGCATTGATCAGCATTGACCAGGTGCGGACGATGCAGCGCGAGGCGAGCCTGAAACCGTACGAGGGCGCCTACCGGGTCTTCGTCTTCGACGAGGCCGAGCGACTCAGCGAAGAGGCGGCGAACTGCCTGCTGAAGACACTGGAAGAGCCGCCGGACCAGGTTGTGTTGGTGCTCCTGGCCGTAGGTCCGAGCGCTTTGCTTCCGACGTTGGTCTCCCGCTGTCAGGTGATCGAGATGCGTCCCGTGCCTAGGCCGGTCATAGCCACCGAGCTGGCGGAGAGGCACGGGGTCGACGCTTCGACGGCGGATGAGCTGGCGCGACTCTCGGCGGGCCGTCCGGGGTGGGCCATGGAAGCGGCGGGCAACCCTGAACTGGTGGAGGCGCGCTCGCAGGAACTGGATGCGGTCGGGGAGGTCGTGAACGACGGCCTGGAAAAGCGGTTCGCATACGCCTCCGGCCTCGCCTCCTCCTTCACTCGCAGCCGGGAGACGGGTAGGCGGTCGCTCGAGGTCTGGCTCGACTGGTGGCGTGACATAATGCTGATCCGGGAAGGTGCGCCGGACCTGGTTACGAACCTCTCAAAGGTCGACACGCTGAAATCGGTGGCAACCCGGCTATCCCGTGAGCAGATCGCAGGGTCCATTCAGGCCGTACACGAGGCGATTGTGAACCTGGAGCGTAACGTAAACCCGAGGCTGGCGCTTGAGCACATGATGCTGATACTGCCGGTCCTTCGACCTAGCTCAGGACAGGCCCCTTCGGCTTAACTCACGGTAGACCTTCGCTGAGGCTCGGGACGGGGGCTTTCGGCGTAGGGTGACGCTTCGACGGGGCTCAGAGCGCGCGGATTAAGGAAAAATGGAATACACGCGAACAAATCATGTCGTTGGGGTCCGGTTTAATGCGATCGGCCCGGTCCACTACTGCGACCCGGGAAACCTGGACCTCTCGGTCGGCGACCGCGTACTGGTCGAGAGCGAAGACGGTCCCCGGGAGGCGAACGTCGTCATCGCACCCGAGCAGGTACTGTTTTCGGACCTGCGCGGTACCCTGGACCCGGCGCTACAGAAGCTGGACTCCGAGGCGGACTGACCGTCCCCAGGAACCTTCTCTCTTCGCGATGGCATGACAGGAGAGCCGTACCTTTGGCTCAGCCAAGCCAGGGCATGAACGGCCGCCACTCGTCGAGAATCGTCCTCTGGTGGAAATGGAAGTAGGGATTCGGCCGCGGTGCCTTGGGCTCCCGGTGCAGGGCCATGTTCGCCGCCTTCGGCGTCATGCCGGCCTTGCGATGATTGCAGGGGATGCATGCGCTCACCACGTTCTCCCAGACGTGAGGCCCGCCCTTGGACCGCGGAACGATGTGGTCGAGGGTCAATACCTTCGTTTCGAGTCCGCAATACTGGCAGGTGAAGTCGTCCCGGTAGAACACGGCACGCCGAGAGAGTCGGCGTTGTGCCAGTGGCCGTTTGACCATGTATATGAGCCGGATCACCGAGGGTAACGGAAAGGACTGCGAGACAGTATGAATGTCGCCGCGACCGTTCTCCATAAGCTCGGCTTTGCCCATTCCCAGTAGAACGAGGGCCCGCTTGGCGTTGCAGACGTTGAGCGGTTGGTAGTTCTGGTTCAGAACTAGGACTGGCGCGTTGAGTAACATCGGACTGGGGCGGCGGGCGGGGCTACTCTATCTTGTCTTTGAGGATGTCGAGCGCGACTTTGAAGTCGGCGGGAACGAAGCCGATGGCGTCACCGGGAAGGGCGTCGGACACGTTGATGAACACTGAAACGAGCTGCGATTCGGTGAGCGCCGTCTCCAGGGACTCTTTGGTCTCTTCGACCTTGGTGGTCATGGTGTCACGAGCACCCTGAAAGGCGCCGGCGACTTCCGTCAGATCGGAGAGCTGCTGAGCCAGCTCGGAGCCCTCCTGGGAATCCTCGACAACACCTCTTATCTCGGCGACCTTGGCAAGCTGGGCCGCTACCTCAGATTCAGTAAGCGCGCTGCTCAATGCGGATTTCACGTCGTCCACCTTGGCGAGTTGCTCCTGAACGTCGGAGCCGAGGTCGCTGTTTTCGAGAGCCGTCTTGATCCCGTCGAGCTTGGCAAGCTGGTCGGTAATCTGACCCGGAATTGAGCCCACCAGAATTTCGGGATCGAAGTTGTAGGTGAATCTCGCCAGGCCGATTATCAAGGCGCCGGAAATAGCCACGCCCATTAGAATACCGAGAGCCAGTCCGCCGAGCTTGTCGACCAGCCCAGAGAGACCGAGGGTGAACACGGTTAGCAGCGGCTTGATCATTCTGGCTGCGATGCTCGCCACAATGATGGCGGCGAACATGATTATCGCGTAAGAGATCACCGTGACGAGCGTATCGTTTTGCAAAGAATCGGCGAAGGGTTCGCCCACCTTGTAGGCGAACTGGCCAGCCAGGAGCCAGCCGATGACTACACCGACGGCCATGATCGCGGCCTTGATCAGGCCGTACCTCATCCCGAACAGTGCGCTGATGATCAGCACCGCGATGATTAGGAAGTCAAGCCAGTTCAACGCATCACCTCTTGCTTTCGCATCTGGCCGCCGGTCGCGGAGTTGCTACAGCCTTTGGCACACTACGGATCGTCTATGGGCGCAGTGTACCACAGCGTTCAACGGGCTTAGAAATCCAATGTGAAAGCCGGTCGCGCCTTGG
>CAUZJF010000014.1:0-17805 GCA_963579975.1 Dehalococcoidia bacterium | reverse complement strand
CACCTTCTTCAAAACGGTCTGCGGCTCGTTCCCCGACGCGAAGTTCCTTCACTACAACATCGTGAGAACGAAGCGTGTACTTAACGGGGACGACTACCGGCGCGTTGTGGACGAGATCCCGAACCTCGTGGCGACCAAGAACAGCACCTACGACATGGGCTTCATCCGGGACATAATGCTCAAGGCGCCCGAGCTACAGCACTTCTTCCTGCAGCACTCGTTCCCCTACGGGTGCCTCCATGGAGAGTGCTCTCTGCTCAGCAGTTTTGCCGGTATCTTTCCGGACTTCACGAGACGCCTATTCGAAGCCGGTCGTGACGGAGACGTGGCGGAGTTGTTCGACATTCAGCGACGCGCGATCGAGGTCGGCGAGGGGTTATTCAGCGGCGTCCGCGGACAACACATCGACGGCGCCTACGACAAAATCCTCACGAATATCGTCGACCCCAAGTTCTCGCGCCGGTTGCTACCCCCGTACGAGTCTGTACCTGAAGAGGTCGCCGCTAGGGCGAAGGCGTACTACGAGCAGCACTGCCGGGATTTGTCGTAGATACAGAATATCAGGGTAGCTGGAGCGGAGATTACCTTCGACGTCGACCCGTTCCTTCACGGGCCAGCGCGGCCGTCAGCTTTCATCAGATAGAGTCAACAAGTCTACGGGCTCCGTGATGCGGGTAACGCCCTGAAGACTTCCGCCAGACACAACTTGTCGAGTTCGCCTTGTGCAACCCCTACCATCGCCCCATGTAACCGGCGCTGCGTGTCGTCGAGGGCCACACCGTTTGTCTCCAGGAATGCCAAAGCACAGGCCAGGCCGGCTCGCTTGTTTCCGTCGACGAATGGATGGTTCTGACAGATGTGGAACCCGTATGCGGCGTCCATCTCGAAGAGGTCTCTGTGCAGCCATTCGCCCGCGAACGAAGCTCTCGGCATGTCGATAGCCGATTGAAGGAGTCCCAGGTCCCGGATCCCCGCCGCACCAACGCATCAGTCAGTTCACCGTAACAACATAGCGTCGCCGAAGCTGTAGAAGCGATATCGCTCCTCGGCAGCCACGCGGTACGCGTTTAGCATAAGGTCGCGTCCGGCGAAGGCGCTGGTTAGCATGAGCAGTGTCGACTTCGGCAGGTGGAAGTTGGTGATGAGGGTATCGACGACGCGGAACTCGGAGCCGGGGTAGATGACCAGGTCGGCCCAGCCTGATCCGGGTTCCACCGGGCGGTCAGCGCCGCCGGCGCGGAGCGCGGCGGCGTTTTCCAGCAGGCGGACGGCCGTCGTGCCCACGGAGACGACCCGGCGGCCCTCCCTTTCCGCACGGTTGATGGCATCTGCCGATTCAGGGCTGAACTCCCAATACTCCGAGTGCATCTTGTGGGACTCGATGTCCTCCGAGCTCACGGGACGAAACGAGTCCCAGCCAACGTGCAACGTCACGAACGCGAATTCCACGCCCGCTGCCGCCAGGCGCTCCAGAAGGGTGGGCGTGAAGTGGAGGCCGGCCGTCGGCGCGGCAACGCTTCCGGCCACTCTCGCATACACTGTCTGATATCGGTCGACGTCTCCGACGTGCTCGTGGATGTAGGGCGGCAGCGGCACGACACCCAGTTGGTCGAGATGCTCTTCGCCTTCGAGGCGGACCGTTCTGGCGCCGTCTTCCGCTATCTCGGTCACCTCGGCGGTCATGCGGCGACCGTGGCCTTCTATTTCGACCGTAGTACCCACACCCAACCTGCGGCCTGGACGTACAAGCGCACGCCAAAGCCCAGGCTCGAGGCGGTGTAGCAGTAGAATCTCAACCTTGCCGCCGGTGCCTTGCCGGCGACCGTGGAGCCGCGCCGGGATGACCCGCCTGTCGTTGAAGACCATCAGGTCTCCGGGTCTCAAGTACTCGGGCAGGTCGTAGAAGTGGCGGTGCTCGATAGAGCCGTCGACGCGCGAAACGATCATTAGTCGCGAGTGGTCCCGCGGCTCGACCGGGCTCTGGGCGATGAGCTCCTTCGGGAGGTGGTAGTCGAAGTCGTTGGTCTTCATGCCTGTTCGGCACCAACTGCTAGAGAGAGGACCAGGCGGAGGCCAGCCGGGCGGTCAATTGCCTACGGACAGCTGAGCGGCCTTCAGGGTGTTTTGTAGAAGCATGGCGATCGTCATCGGGCCGACGCCGCCGGGCACCGGACTGATGGCCGCCGCCCTTTCCGAGACTCCCTCGAAGTCGACGTCCCCCACGAGCCGCCACCCCCGCTTGCGTTCGGGCGCGTCGATCCGGTTGGTCCCGACGTCGATCACGACGACGCCTTCCTTGACCATGTCGGCGGTTATGGTCCTGGGCCGTCCCATCGCGGCGATCAGGATGTCCGCTTGTGACGTTATCGATGCGAGGTCGCCGGTCGCTGTGTGGCACATCGTGACGGTGGCGTTGGCCCCCGACAGCTTCTGCATCATCAGGTTCGCGATGGGCTTGCCTACGATCATGCTCCGGCCGCATACGACAACGTGTTTCCCATCGGGGTCATAGCCGCTGCGGATGAGCATCTGTTGTATCCCGGCAGGCGTAGCAGGGACAAAGCGGTGCCGGCCCGCCACCAGGAGCCCCACATTCTCGGGATGGAGCCCATCGACGTCCTTGGTCGGGTCCAGCGAATCGATGACGGGGTCCCCCTCCAGGTGGCTGGGCAGCGGCAGCTGGACCAGCACACCGTGAATCTGTCCGTCCTGGTTCAATTCCTTCACCCTGGAGATGAGCTCGGCCTGTGAGGTTTCGGCCGGGAGGCGGACATCTTCGGCGGCCATTCCTGCTTCGGTCGCCGCCTTCTGCTTGTTGCGAACGTACAGAGCAGACGCTGGATCGCCCCCTACGAGGACTACGGCCAGTTTCGGCACTACGCCGTGCTTCGCTTTCATCTCAGCCGCCCCTCGGGCCACCTCGTCCCGTACCTCCACCGCGATTCGTGTGCCGTCGATGATCTCTGCCGTCAAGTGAACACCTCTCCAGTTGGCGTCGCGTCCAGATTATACGTCGAACGACCGTGAACGTGGTCTTCGAGCGAGGCTGTTCCGATCGCCTTCAACTCGCTTGGACACTGTCCCCCCTTGTCATTCGACGGCATACTGCAATGTTCCGGGGCGACGCACAAGCGTCACGGTGGAGAATAGTCACCGAATTCGCTGAGGTGTAGCAACACGTGTCCGCAAGACTCGGTGAATATGCAACGCGATTTCTGCGTCAGGTGGTCGAGGAATTGAGGAAGAGGGGTGCGAGGGATTTCCTTTCCAATCAATCCTATGGCCTCTATAATGGCGTCAATGGCGTGGATTCCTAGCTTGAACGTGGGTTCGACATGCTGCACCACCAACGGGCGGCCAGACAAGCTCACCACGATCGGGTGATTCGATATGCTCACCACTGAGCGGAGCGCGAGCAGCTTCTCGGAAGCGCTCAAGTCGGACAGGTTCGTCGTGACGTGTGAGCTGAACCCACCGAAGGGTGTTAACCTAGACGCTCTCTTAGAGAAGGCGGAGATGCTGAAAGGTACGGTGCAGGCCATCAACCTCACCGACTCGGCCGCCTCTCGAATGACGATGGCCCCAATAGCCGTCGCTCACCTGCTCCGCGACCGGGGTATAGAGCCCATCCTGCAGCTGACGTGCCGCGACCGGAACCGGCTGGCGCTCCAGTCCGAGCTGCTTGCCGCTTGCGCGCTCGGCGTCGGCAGTTTCTTATGTATGAGCGGTGACCCGCCCAGCGGGGGCGACCACCCAGACGCGAAGCCTGTTTTCGATCTCGACGCCGTTGCTCTGCTGAGGGCGGCCCACATGTTGGAGTTCGGTCGGGACCTTGCCGGCAACCAGTTGGACGGCTCGCCTTCGATTGTTGCAGGCGCGGTGGTCAATCCCGGGGCGGCCGACCTGGACCTCGAGCTCCGTCGAATGGAGGAGAAGGTGGAGGCGGGGGCGTCCTTCTTTCAGACGCAGGCTACGTACGACCCCCCCGCTTTCGAGCGGTTTATGGAGCGGGCGCGCGGTTTTGGTGTGCCTGTGCTGGCTGGGATGATTGTGTTGAAATCGGGCAGTATGGCGAGAAAGGTCAACTGCAATCTCCCGGGAGTTTCGGTCCCAGAGGCAATCGTTCAAGAATTAGAAGCGGCGGAGAGTCCCCCGGAGCGGACCGTGGAGATTTCGGCCAGGCTCATACGGGAGATACAGCCGATGTGCGCTGGAGTCCACATCATGGCCATCGGGTGGGAGTCGAGGATACCGGAGATCGTCCGCGGCGCCGGTTTGGCCGCCTGAGCCGATTCGAGACCTTGCCGTGCTGGTAACGGGCGTCGACATCATCGAGATTTCCCGAATCAGGGACGTCGCCGAAAGGTACGGCTCTCGCTTCCTTCAACGCGTGTACACCGATGGAGAGATTGCCTACTGTCGCGGTAGGGCGCCCCAGCTGGCCAACCGTTTCGCCGCGAAGGAGGCCGTCATGAAAGCGCTTGGCACCGGTACTTGGGGCGTGAGGTGGCGTGACGTGGAGGTGGTCAGGGAGCGGGGCCGCGCGCCGCAGATCGAGCTACACGGTGGCGCACTCGCTCGGGCGGAGCGCCTCGGGATCGAGCACTTGGCCGTTTCGCTGTCGCATTCGAAGGAGTTTGCGGTGGCTCAGGTTATCGGGCAATCCGCTCATGGCAACCTCGTGCTCCCGTGGTAAACCAGCGAGTCCGATCTACCTCACGAGCCTGAGCTGGGCCCAACCGGCGAGGCCCAATCACCCTATGAAGATCGTCACCGCCGACCAGATGCGCCGTATCGAGGAGCGCTCCGAGCAAGCGGGCGTCTCTACTGATGCCTTGATGGAAAACGCCGGCCTGGCGGTGGCCGAGTGCATCCGACACCATGTCGGCCGAGTCGACGGTACAACCGTGGTGGTTCTCGTGGGCCCGGGCAACAACGGTGGCGACGGTCTTGTGGCCGCGCGACACCTGCACGACTGGGGAGCCAGGGTCGTCGCGTACCTGTACCCGGGCGAAGGGCGAGCCCACGCGAAGATGGCGACCCTAGACCGAGACATCGACGTCCTGAGCGCCGCGGCTGACGCTAATCTCACTGCGCTCAAATACGCGCTGGGCGCCGCACCGGTGGTTCTGGATGCGCTGTTGGGGACCGGTCGCTCCCGCCCGATCGAGGGCGTGCTCCGAGACGTCCTGCTGGAGCTGGCGAGGGCGAAAGCGAGCCGGCCCGGCCTGCTTGTCTTCGCCCTCGACCTGCCGACTGGAATCGACAGCGACACCGGTGCCGCCGATCCCGCGTGCCCGGGCGCGGATTTCACAGTGACACTCGGTCGTCCCAAGGTGGGGTTGTATCTATCCCAGGGTGTCGAGATGGCAGGAGTCACCGAAGTCGTGGACATCGGTATCCCCGATGGGCTCGATGATGACATCGGGCTGGAGCTGATCACCGAGTCCTGGGTGCGGCCCGCGTTGCCAGAACGGCAGCTGTCAGCGCACAAGGGCACGTTTGGCAAGGCAATGGTCGTGGCAGGTTCGCAGGAGTACGTAGGGGCCGCTTACCTGGCTGCGTCGGCGGCTGGAAGGGCCGGGGCTGGTCTGGTTACGCTGGCAATACCACGGAGTCTTCAAATGGCCGTCGCGGCGAAGGCGGTTGAGCCGACGTACTTGCCCTTGCCGGAGTCGGCGTTTGGAGTGCCCTCCGCCGAGGCCGCAGAGCTCGTCCTCGGCGCGGCCAAAGGCTACGACTCTTTCCTGGTTGGTTGCGGCCTCGGCCAAGCAGACGCAACACATAAGATGGTCGAGTGTCTTCTCTATAGCGACCGGAGCCTGCCGCCGACCGTCGTCGATGCCGACGGGCTTAACATCCTCGCACACTATCAGGACTCTCCGTGGTGGGAGCGGTTTTCGAAGGCCGCAATCGTGACGCCTCACGCCGGTGAGATGGCGCGGTTGAGTGGGACATCCACCGAAACGGTCCTGCGGGACCGTATTGGGCTTGCGGTCCGGTCCGCGACGGCGTGGAACAAGGTGGTAGTGCTCAAGGGGTCCCACACCGTTGTCGCGCTGCCAGATGGCCGCGCCGCAATAAGTCCCTACGCCAACCCCGCCCTGGCTAGCGCCGGCACCGGCGACGTGCTGGCAGGGACCATCGTCGGACTGCTGGCCCAGGGCAAAAGCCTGGAGGACGCCGCGAAGCTCGGCGTTTACCTTCACGGGGCTGCCGGAGAGCTGGTCGCCGACGACCTGGGCGACGCCGGACTGCTGGCCGGCGACCTGCTGCCTGTACTGCCACGTGTGATGAAAGAACTGAAAGCGGGGGGCCGGGCACGCGGCCCGAAGTAAAGCTCGTTTGGCCCATCTCAAGGGAGAGCCCCGCGCGCGGTACGTTATCGGCATGTTCGTCCGGATCGCTCGGCGCTACGATATTTTGAACACTCTGATGTCCGGGGGCAGACACCACGCCTGGCGCCGGATGGCCGTAGACATGGCCCTGTACGGAGTCGAGCACGTAACCCCGCCCTTCAACCCCCAACCCCAATCCCAGGCGCCGGCTGGTCGCGCTCTCGACATTGCTTCCGGCACCGGAGACTTTGCCATCGAGCTAGCCCGCAGGCCGGCGATCGGCGACGTGGTAGGCGTCGACTTCGTGCCGGAGATGTTGTCGGTAGCTCAGCCGAAGGTTGCGGGACGAGTCGCCCTTGTCACGGCCGACGCGCACGCGCTGCCGTTGGGAGACGACCGCTTCATGTACGCAACCGTCGGGTTCGGGGTCCGCAACTTCGTCGACCTGCCAAATGCGATCAGGGAGATGGTCCGGGTGCTTGGCCCGCGCGGACGGTTGGCCATCCTGGAGATTGTTCGCGTGGACGGCAACGGTCCGCTGGCGTTGGTCTTCAGGCTGTATTTCAGGTATGTCACACCGTGGCTTGGCGCTCTTTTTGCGGGCGATCGGGAAGCGTACACCTACCTGCCGAAGTCGGCTGAGGGGTTCCTTAGCGCCGACGAGTTGACGGCGGTACTGGAAGATGCAGGCCTGGCGATGGTCGCGACGCGGAAGGTCGCTCTAGGGTCGGTGGCAATTCTGGTCGGCGAGAAGCCCGCTTCCGCGGCCCGGACGACGGTCAACTAGCGATCGTGTGTAACGTTCCAGAATATCGGGTGTGCTATCCGTTCGGGTTCGTCGCTGCCAAACCTCGAAGGACTGAAGGGCTCAAGAGGCCCTGCCTCTCCGGACTCGATATAGTCTGCCATCAGCCTCCCCGTCTCCGGGCTCAACATGATACCCGCATGGTCGTGGCCAGACGCAACGGATAGGCCCTGCCATTCCGGTAGCGGGCCAAGGATGGGCATTCCGTCGGGTGCGCCGGGCCGTACACCGGCCCTGGCAGCGACGAATTCGGCGTCTCTCAAGGTTGGAAACACCGCGGCCGCGGCGGCTGCCATTTCTCTTATGCCGACCATCGTGACCCGGTGATCGAACATGTTTTCCTCTCGCGTCGCGCCTATCACGATGTTGCCATCTACCTGGGGAATGACGGTTTGGACCGTGCTCTTGGGCAGGAAGCCGTTTTTCCGGACGAGAATACGCTGCCCTTTGACGGGACGGACGGGGACCCGACCCGGAATCCATTTGTCGGCGATGCCTGTCCAGGGTCCGGCCGCCAACACGGTTAATGTTGCCTCGTAGGTTTCGAGGGCCGCCCTGACTCCTGTTACTTTGGTACCGTCGAAGACCAGGCCGGTTACTTCGACGCCCTCGAGAACAGTCGCCCCCATTCGCCTCGCAGCGTGGGCAAGGGAGTTAACATAGCTTTCGCCCCGTACGGAGCCCTCCCGGGGTGAGAAAACAGCACCTCTCACGCCCGGATCGATCTCTGGCTCTCGCTCGATTACCTCGTCGCGATCGAGCCAGGTCACCGCGAGCCCCAGATCTCCCTGCCACGCCAGGTTCTCTTCTAGCTCGCGCGCGAGGTCTTCGGTCAATGCCAGCTTGAGAACGCCGTTCTGTCGAAACTCGGGGTCGACGCCGGATTCGGCGAGATCACGAGCTAGCTGAGGGAAGCTTTCGAGGCTTTTCATACCCATCTCGAAGTAGGGCTCGAACGTACGGTCGACGTACCACAGAGGACCGATGATTCCGGCAGTGGCACCGGACGCCCCGGAGGCCAACCGGTCCTTCTCGAACACGGTGCTCTTGATTCCGCGCTTGGCCAGCTGGTAGGCAATCGAGCATCCGATCACACCTCCGCCAACGATGGCTACGTCTGTTGTTTTGGGCATAGCGTCACCCTTGTGTCCTTCCATAACCGATCTGTCGGCTTGGAGGCTCTTAGGTTGTCGACTCGGACTTGAAGCTCTTTTCGCCGGCCTGAAGGGGGACCTTAAGCCGATTCTCGAATGGCGTCAGGGGGGAACTCCACCGATCGTTATAAGCGCAGTACGGATTGTAGGCGTAGTTGAAATCGACGACTATCTTGCCGTCGGAGAGCAACTCGACCTCAACATAGCGGCCGCTGCCATAGGTCTCGGTGCCGCTGGTCGCATCGACGAATGGCAGGAAGAAGGTGCCCCCATCGGGGTTGCGGTACAGGGTCAGCTCGGCCGGCTCGCCGCCGACGATGAATTGTATCTTCCCCCAACGCTTATAGGGCGCCACCGATCCCGTGCTAGTCTGCATCTGGAGGACTTCATGCGTATCGAACTTGTCGATCTCCAGCTCGAACCAAAGGTCGGGCATCTCGTCGTAATAGGCCAGCGACGAAAACGTGCGCTGCTGCTCCGGAGTTAGGGGCGAGTTGTGGTCGCTCGCCATGAATTCGTCTTTGGACGTGCGAACCTCTGTAAGCTCTGACGTCAAGCGCTCCTAAAAACATGAGATAGTAGTTAGACGCAGCGACCGCTCCAAGCGATGCCGCCGGTCACCGGTCTTTGAGTTGGGGAAAGAGAACGACTTCCCTGATGTTCCGGTGGCCTGAAAGGAGCATGGCGAGGCGATCGATGCCGACGCCGAGCCCTCCAGTCGGGGGCATACCGTACTCGATAGCCAGGAGGAAGTCCTCGTCTAGCCGGTCCATGTCCTCATCCTGGAACTGGGCGTGGAGAGCCTCCTGCTTTTCGAGGCGCCCGCGCTGCTCGACGGGATCGTTGAGCTCGGTGAATGCGTTGCAGATCTCCATTCCGCCGACGAACCCTTCGAACCGCTCCACCACCCGGGGATCGTCCCGCTTTTTCTTTGCAAGCGGAGACATCTCGACAGGGTAGTCCACGAGGAAAGCCGGCTGGACCAGGTGGGGCTCCACTGCCGAGGAGAGCAGCTTGTCCATGAGGCCACCCCAGCTAACCTGCTCTCCTATGTCGATGCCCGCGGCGATCATGGCGGTCCTTAGGGACTCGAGGTCAGGGAACTCCAGGAAATCGATGCCTGTCCGCCGTTTCACTTCGTCGCGCAGGTCTAGCCTGGGCCACGGCGGTGTAAGATCGATGGTGTCGCCATCGAACTCAACTTGACGTGAACCCAATACGGTGTCGGCGAGCGACGCCACCATCTCCTCGACCATACTCATTACGTCGGTGTAGTCGGCGAAGGCCTCGTAACTCTCCATCATTGTAAATTCGGGGTTGTGGTAGTAGTCCACCCCCTCGTTCCGGAACGTTCGGCCGATCTCGTACACCTTCTCAAACCCGCCGACAATGAGTTTCTTGAGATACAGCTCAGTTGCAATCCGCAGGTAGAGGTCGCGGCCCAGCGATTCGTAGTGCGTCGAGAAGGGCCTGGCCGTGCCCCCTGCGGCGATTGGAACGAGGACCGGCGTCTCAACTTCCACGAAACCGCGCAGGTTCATGAAAGTGCGGAGGGCAGACACCATTTGGCTGCGTATCGCTGCGGCACGCCGAGCCTCTTCGTTGGCGATCAAGTCCAGATAGCGCTGCCGGTAGCGGGCCTCGACATCCACAAGGCCGTGCCACTTCTCGGGGAGCGGTCGTAGCGACTTCGAAAGCAACGTCCAGCTCTGAGCTTCGACGGTGATTTCTTTGGTCCTTGTGCGGAACAGGGGCCCGGAAACGCCCAGCCAGTCCCCGATATCGATGTCCTTCAGTGTGTCGAAGGAATCCGGGAGGAGGTTGCGCCGTAACAGGACTTGGATACGACCGTGGCCATCGAGGAGGTCCAGGAATATGGCCTTCCCCATACCTCGGAGCCTGACGATGCGTCCGGCGACGCTTACGTCGTCTGAATGGGCGCCGTCGCACTGGTCTGCCTCGCAGGCTTCAAAATAGGAGACGGCCTGGGCACTGTTGTGTGTGCGATCGAACCTGTACGGATAAGGCTCAATGCCCTTGGCTCTGAGGTTCTGAAGCTTGTCCAAGCGGGCTCGAACAAGCTGGCTGTCTGCGTCCTGCACGGCGGAGTGTAGCCTTCCGTGCGCTGATGCTAGACGATCGTGACGATCGTCAGTTTTACGACGCCAGAGGGCGTCTCCACATCGACCTTGTCGCCGACCTTGTGGCCCATAAGAGCACGACCAACCGGCGACTCCACCGATATCTTACCTTCCAGCGGCGCGGCCTCCGCAGTGCCGACAATCTTGTAGACCCTCTTGCCGCTGCGCTCGGCGGCGACGGTAACCTTCGACCCGAACGCCACAAGCACGTCGGCGCCCTTTTTCGCCTTCTTTTTGGTCGCTACGATGGCGTTGGAGAGGATCTTCTGGAGGTCAGATATCCTCCCTTCGACGAAGGCCTGATCGTTCTTAGCGTCTTCGTATTCGGCGTTGTCTACGGTGCCGCCGTCTTCGCTCGCCTTGCGGATACGGTCGGCGACCTCTCGACGTCGAACGAAGGTGAGGTGCTCGAGTTCCTTTTCGAGTGACTCAAACCCTTCCGCTGTTACATTCGCTTGGGAGACCATTTCGCGTTCCTACTAGCCAGAAGACTGAGAGACCATCAAGTGGACTTATGGCTCGTTTCTCAGCCTGCTGGCATTGTAGCGTCTGCTACCCCCGATGTAAATCGAGATACAACGCCTCCCCGGAGAGAGTTTCATGGCTGCGGAGGTGGCTGACGGAGGGCTCTGACTTGAGGTTGGGCTTCACAAGGCAACAGAGCGACGATTCGTCGTCGCCATGGCTCGTTGGTGTCATGGTCCGGATTGCGATCAATGCTGCCGCACTCTGGGTGGCCGCCGAGGTCGTTTCCGGGTTCGACATTCACGGGCTGGGTTCGCTCGTCGGCACTGCACTGGTATTTGGGGTCGTTAACGCGCTGATCAAGCCCGTAGCGCAGGTCCTGGGCTGCCCGATCACGTGCTTGACTGTCGGCTTGTTCGCCCTGGCCATCAACGCTGCGATGCTCGTGCTGACGGCCTGGATAGCTGGGCGAATCAACCTCGATGTAACCGTTGGGTGGTTCTGGCCAGCTCTCTGGAGCGCATTGCTGGTCAGCATGGTGAGCGCGGTGCTTACCGCGTTCGTGGGACGGCCTGCCAATCGTTTCTGAAGGTCCGCTCTCGCATCTACGATCGTCGTTTGGGCTGCTGGCCAGCCTCACTGCGTCTCGCCTGGCGACCCTCGATACTCGTTGGGTTTCAGAACCACGAATGTGATTGGGCCAATTCTTTTCTTAAAAAGAGTACGGAAAAGCGCTTTTATCATTCCTCGACCCCGTGCTAGGCTTCCGACCAAGCTCATCGTGTCGAGCTGCCGAGGTGACTTATGTGGCCTCCGATAGGTCAGTGACCCGAATAAGTGGTGGCCAGCTTAGGGGCAGGAGCGTCAGGTCAAAATACGAGTCCGGTCTGAGGCCAACGCCTGAAAGGGTTCGCGCCGCTCTGTTCTCTATCGTCGGGGACGTCACGGATTCGAAAGTTCTAGACCTTTACGCGGGAACCGGAATCCTTGGCATGGAGGCGTTAAGCAGGGGAGCAAAATCGGCGGAGTTCGTCGAAGAACATGCGGGCCGGTGCCGAGAAATCAAGGCGACCCTAGGCGAAATGGGCCTGGACGCCCAGGGCCTCGTATACCGCTCCAAAGTGGAAACCGCGTTGCGAACACTGAAAAGCGAATATGACCTGGTATTTGCCGACCCGCCGTATGACCAGAAGCCCTGGCCATGGCTCCCAGACGGACTTCAGCGCCTTGGACTCCTGGCTGAAGGCGCCCTATTCATCGCCGAGCGCCGTCATAACACGGTTGTGGCCGAACGATATGGGAATCTGGGAATGACCACTGACCGGCGCTACGGCGACACTTCGATCTCCATTTACGAAATGGAGGCCGAATGACCACCGCAATCTACCCGGGCAGTTTCGACCCTGCCCACAATGGGCATATCGACATTGCCACCCGGGCTTCCAAGGTTTTCGACCAGCTCGTCGTGGCGGTCTACGAGGAACCGCCCAAAGGCGTACTGTTTTCGACGGCAGAGCGCGTCGAGATACTGTCGGAGTCGGTGAAAGGACTGCCCAATATCCGGGTAATGTCTTTCACCAGTCTGGTACCGCGGTTCGCGAGACAAGTCGGTGCGGATTTCGTTGTGCGAGGACTTAGGGCCGGCCTCGACTTCGAGACTGAGTTTGAGATGGCACTGATGTGGCGGAACCTCGATCCCGAGATCGACGTGGTGTGCTTCATGAGCGCCCTCGAGTACCAGTTCGTATACGCAAGCCGCATCAAAGAGGTAGCACAGCTAGGAGGGGATGTTCGTGGACTGGTCCCGCCCCCGGTTGCTGAGAAGCTGACGGCAAAATTCGATCGAGTCTCGTAATCAGGGACTGAAAGGGAGTGACGCTATGGACGTCGTAGAGTTAATCGAAGAGTTGGAAGGCGTGATCGGTTCGGCCACACGCGTACCCGGCCTCGGGAAAAGAGTGATCGTGGACTCTGAGCGCCTTGCCAGTATTGTACAGGCGCTGCAGACCTCCATACCCTCGGACATTCAGGAGGCCAAGGAGATCTTGCGCCAGAAAGAGAGCCTCCTTAACCAGACTCAGCTCGAGGCCACGCGAATAAAGGAGTCTGCGGCGCGGGAAGTCCAATTGATAACCAATGCGGCCATACAAGAGCAGGAATCGAAAGTCGACGAGACTGAGATTGTCAAAGAAGCTCAATCCAAGGCGCAGGAAGTCAACCAGGACGCTCTCCAGGAGTCGCAGCAGATTATTCAGGACGCCCAGCGCAGGGCATATCGAATAATGGATGAGGCCGAAGCAGCGGCGGCTACCCGTCGCGAAGGCTCCGACCAGTATGCCCGAGAGACACTTTTCGATCTGGAAGAGCGGTTGTCGAAGCTGACCGGTCAGGTGCGGAGGGGTATCGACGCCCTGGGTGCCGAGGCCGAGGCCAAGATGCCGTCCTAGCTTTTCGCGTCTATCTCGTAGCCGCTCCCATCGCTCCGCCCCGCAAGCGCTGAACTGACAACGTAGGCGTTGCTGCCATCGGGTAACGCCTACGTTTTGTGCGTCGGCGGAGGAAGTATTGTGCTACTCTTGGTGGTACTTATGCTCGAATTGCCAAAGCAAACGAGATTCTCTCGCGTAGCTATTGACAGACCTTCGTAGACACTATATGTTCTAGCTACAAATTCAGGAGGTGGCCCGAATGGAGGCCTATTGCTTCAAGTGCCGGACTAAGAGGGCGATCAGTAACCCGCAAGCAGTTACTCTTAAGAACGGGCGGCCAGCCACCCAGGGTACCTGTCCAATTTGTAGTACAAAGGTCTTCAGAATCGGAAAGGCGTAACGCCGCACATTCTTCGCTGACATCCATCGCTTTTGCGATGATTTCGAGATGGAAGTCAATCTGGCAAGCAGGGCTGGCCTCGCTTCGATTCCGCGTTAACCAGGTAAAGGTGATTCTTGTCGGACTACGCCATTATAAGGACAGGCGGGAAGCAGTACCGTGTCGGGCCTGGGGACATAGTCAGGACCGAGACTCTGCCATACGAGTTCGGCGACAACATCGAACTGGACGACGTGTTGATGGTATCCACCGACGGCGAGGTGATGGTTGGGTCACCTACGGTGGCTGGCGCCAAGGTGTCAGCCCAGGTAGTGGGACAGGGCCGAGACGAGAAAGTGATCGTCATGAAGTACAAGCCCAAGACACGGTACCGTAGAAGAAACGGTCATAGGCAGTCGTACATCGATTTGAAGATAACTGGCATCTCATTGTCAGAGGACGCCTGAACCCGGAGCTAAATCATGGCACACAAGAAGGGCGGGGGAAGTACCAGGAACGGCCGAGACAGCCCGGGCCAGCGGCTTGGAGTCAAACGCTACGACACCGAATTGGTCAGCGCCGGCTCGATCCTCGTGCGGCAGCGTGGAACAAGAATCGAGCCGGGCCGAAACGTTGGGCTAGGTAGAGACCACACGCTGTTTGCTCTTGTGGACGGCGAGGTGAAGTTCGAACACGTGCGTAGAGACAAGCGGCGGGCGAGCGTCTATCCTGTGCGGGAAGTGTAACGGACCATGAAAGCCACAATACATCCCGAATACTTCGCCGATGCGAAGGTCTCGTGCTCGTGTGGGAAGACCTACACGACGGGTGCGACCAAGCCCGAACTGAGGGTCGAGATCTGCAATCAATGCCACCCTTTCTATACCGGTGAGCAGAGAATCGTTGATACCGAGGGTCGAGTCGAGAGGATGAAGCGTCGGTACAATCTCGCCTGACCCTCTCATAATGAAGCCGCAAAAGGGGGTGAGAGTTCTCACCCCCTTTTTTGTTGCGTTTCGGTAGACTGAATAGTGCCTTCGCCAACAAAATCGACGTACGGCGGTCAAGCAGTGCTCGAGGGAGTGATGATCCGCGGGCGCCGAAACGTCTGTGTCGCTGTCCGTCGGCCTGACGGTACCATCGCCCACCGCTGCGAGCCGCTCGAGCCGTTCCTCCCAGAACCGCTGCGTAGCGTCCCCTTGCTCAGAGGCGTTTCCGGCCTTGTCGAGACCCTAGCCATCGGCATGCGTGCACTGGCGTACTCCGCCAGCGTCGGCGCAAAAGACGAGAGTCAGGAGATCGACAGCAACTCACTGGCCATCGCGGTGATATTCTCCCTCGCGTTTGCCCTCGCGCTTTTCTTTGGCGTACCTCTGGTCGTGAGTGTCGTGCTGGAAGACGCACTCGGCTCCGATCTGGCGAGCAACCTGTTCGAGGGCCTTACGAGACTGGGGATATTCCTTGGCTACGTGTACATGATCGGACGTATGCCGCGAATCAGGCGACTATTCATGTACCACGGGGCAGAGCACATGGTAGTCCACGCTCAGGAGGAGTCTGAGCCGCTGGACGTCGCCGTTGTGCGGAATCATCCTAAGGCACACCCTCGTTGCGGCACGGCGTTTTTACTCACAATCATGGTGACCGCGCTCGCAGCTTTCGCGTTCATTGGACGTGATCCGCTATGGTGGCTGGTAACGTCTCGAATCGTGTTGGTACCGGTGATCGCCGCGATAGCGTACGAGGCCGTCCGATTCACCTCGACCCACTACGACAATCCGCTCGTCCGGATACTCGCAGCTCCTAACATGGCGCTGCAAGCGGTCACCACAAGCGAGCCCTACGACGACCAGATCGAGGTCGCGATTGCAGCGATTGAGCTGACCATTGAGGCCGACGAGGGCGTGGCATGAAGGAGATAGAGTAGGTTAAGGCTGGTAGCCTGGCGTCCTACTCGCTACAATTCAAGGCTGTAGGACAAGAACCAGTTGGCTCTTCCCAAGGTGGACATACCAGAAGAGAAGCTGCAAGACTTCTGCGCAAGATGGAATGTCTTGGAGTTGGCTCTGTTCGGCTCCGTTCTTAGAGACGATTTTTCACCGCTGAGCGACGTTGACGTACTTGTACCGTTCCAAAAAGATGTCCATTGGGGACTGGCTGATTTTGTAAGTATGGTTGATGAGCTCGGGGATATTTTCGGGCACAAGGTCGACCTGATAGAGCGCCGAGCTATCGAACGGAGCGAAAACTATATTCGTAGGCGTCACATCTTGAGCACAGCGGAGCCTGTCTATGTAGCGGGATGACGCCTATCTACTGGATATACTACAGGCAGCCAACAAAATCCTGGAATTCACGAGTCGGACTAGTGCCGCGGAGTTTGGCGCGAACGAGGCCTTGCAGTACGCGGTGATGCGACTGATTCAGATCATCGGGGAGGCGGCGAGCAAGATTTCACCGGAGTTCGCGGACTCGCATCCCGAGATTCCATGGCGAAGTATAGTTGGTATGCGCCATAGGCTGGTTCACGACTACTCTGGGATCCTGATCGACGCTGACATTCCCATGTTAATCCCAGCCATCGAGCCGTTGGTGTCTCCGGACGAAGAACGCCCTTAACAAGGTATCGGTAGTGTCCTCGAAGGTACGCCAGTCGAAACGGCCGGAAAATGGTAACCCCTACTTCCGCCTCTGGCGCAGGTGTTGCCAGACGTCTTCGGGTTTGGCGCCCGAGGCGGCGAGAAGCACCAGAGTGTGGTAGATGAGGTCCGCAGCCTCGCTCGCCACCTGCTCTTTGTCGCCCTTCATACCGGCGATGGCCGTCTCTCCCGCCTCTTCGATTACCTTCTGGCTGATACGATCGGTGCCTTCGTTCAGCAGCTTGGCGGTATAGCTCCCATCCGGCATCTCTCTCTTGCGGTCTTGAATCACGGCGAAAAGCTCGTCGATTATGCCGGTGCCTTTGTCGTGGTGGGCGAACTCGGGGAGTTCTTCGACGGGTTTGAAGAAGCACGTCGGATTGCCCGTATGACAGATCGGACCGTCCGGGTCTACCTTGAGTAGAAGCACGTCGCCATCGCAGTCGGCGGTCACCGACCTGACGTGCATGTAGTTACCGGACACTTCGCCTTTGTGCCACAGGTCAGCGCGGCTGCGGCTGTAGAACCAAACCTCGCCGCCCTCGAGGGTCCGCTTGAGCGAGCCGGGGCTGACGTACCCCAGCATGATGACCTCTCCGGTGTCGGCGTTCTGGGCTATGGCGGGGACGAGCCCCTTTTCATCTAGTTGGATCATTACAACAGCCACCGGTCGCTAGCGGGTCGGTCGATTCGACGTATATGCCCTGGCGTTCCAGCGACGAGTTGGGAAGGTGCCTAGTTGGCGTGCAACGGTCTGACCGGAACACCCTTCCCATGGAGGTACTCTTTCGCTTCGAGGATGCGGTACTTTCCGAAATGGAACATGCTGGCGGCCAGGACCGCGTCCGCTTTCCCTTCGGATACACCTTCGTAGAGGTGTTCGAGGTCCCCAGCTCCTCCGCTCGCGATTACAGGGACTGCCACGCTTTCGGAAACGGCTCGAGTGTACTCGAGGTCGTAGCCGTTCTGCTGGCCATCGGCGTCCATGCTGGTGACCAGGAGCTCACCGGCGCCCAGATCCGCTGCGCGTTGGGCCCACTTGAACGCGTCGATTCCGGTAGCTGTACGGCCGCCGTGGGTGTAGACCTCCCAGCGCGACCCGCCGTCCAACGCCAGGCTCTGGTCTGCAGGCTGGGGACCAGCCTCCTGCCCACGGTCGCTCAGATGCTTGTAGTCTACAGCGACGACGATGCACTGGCATCCGAAGAAGTCTGACGCCTCGGAGATCAAGGTCGGGTTCTGGACGGCAGCGGTGTTGAGAGATACCTTGTCGGCCCCTGCCCCCAGCATGCGACGCACGTCCTCGACCGACCGAATTCCGCCACCTACAGTTAGCGGAATGAAGACTCGCTCTGAAACCTGGCGAACGACGTCCACCATCGTGTCGCGGCCGTCTGAGCTGGCGGTGATGTCCAGGAAAACGAGCTCGTCGGCGCCCTCGTCGTCATAGAGTGT